>JBBRHK010000034.1:0-13053 GCA_038222815.1 Chitinophagales bacterium | reverse complement strand
AAGCATTTTGGCTTACCTGTACTGGAAGGAAACAGGAGATACCTCCGTGTGGCGTGGTATAGCACAGGATGCGGTAGTGATGAATCTGGATGACCTGCTTTGCGTGGGCATTTATGATAATATTGTTTTTAATAGTACAATTGATAGAAATAAATTACTCATTCCTGGTGCGGTTTTAGGTGAAATCATTAATGGCACTCAAGCTTTATTTAATGAGTTAGCTACTTACGGAGTCAATATTCATTTCCTAGGTGGAGAGACGGCTGATGTGGGCGACGTAGTACGAACTATTGCAGTGAATGGCACAATGACTAGCCGCTGGCCAAAAAATAGATTGATTACTAATGATAAGATCCAAGCTGGAGATGTTATTGTAGGGTTAGCGAGTTATGGTCAGGCAAATTATGAATCTTCTTACAACAGTGGGATAGGAAGCAATGGATTGACGAGCGCAAGGCACGATGCATTGGACAAATATTATGCAGAGCAATATCCAGAGTCTTTTGAGCCAAAACTACCAGAAGAAGTGGTATATATCGGGGGTAATAAGCTAACTGATGAAATAGATTTTGAAGATGGAAAAATTACGATCGGTCAGCTTATTATGAGTCCTACAAGAACATTTGCTCCTGTGGTTAAGGACTGGCTGACAACCGATTTTGAAAATGTACACGGTCTTATACATTGTAGCGGTGGTGGGCAAACGAAATGCTTAAAATATCTGCCAAAACCACTTCATATTATAAAGGATAATTTATTTGAAGTGCCTCCTGTTTTTGATTTGCTACAAAAGAGTAGTGGGGCTTCTCCTCAAGAAATGTATGAGGTATTCAATATGGGTTGTAGACTAGAGTTGTACTGCCCATCAACTAGTGCAGATGAATATATTAAAATGGCAGAAGCTCACAGTGTGCAAGCACAAATCATAGGAAGGGTAGAAGAAAGTACTCATAAACATCTAACGATTGTTAATAAAAATGAAACTTTAACCTATAAACACAGCGGTGAGTAAGTATTATTTTATTGTACTAGCACAATAAGTTATTTTGCCGCACACTTCAAGATCAAGAAAAAGAAAAATATGTCACAAGGAATTATAGAATTAAAAAACGTCAATATTTATCAAGGGCAGAGTCTTGTGTTAGGCGAGGTAAATTTGTCAGTAGATGCGGGAGAATTTGTATATCTAGTTGGGAAGACGGGTACAGGGAAAAGTTCTTTGTTAAAGACGATGTACGGAGATTTGGAGCTTACTGAAGGCGAAGGATGGGTAGCAGGTCACAATCTAAAAGATCTTACTTGGAAAACAGTGCCTTTTCTTAGAAGAGATTTAGGTGTTGTGTTTCAAGATTTTCAATTGTTGACGGATAGAAATGTACACGATAATTTAAAGTTTGTACTAAAGGCCACTGGCTGGAAGGACAATAAATTAATGGATGAAAAAATTAATGACGTACTAGACAAAGTAAATCTTAAAACAAAGGGATTTAAAATGCCATTTGAGTTAAGTGGCGGAGAGCAGCAAAGGGTAGATGTGGCAAGAGCGCTTTTAAATTCTCCCAAGTTAATTTTAGCAGATGAGCCTACGGGCAATCTGGATCCTGAAACCAGCGATGAGATTATGAAATTACTCTTTGATATTTGTAGAGACTACAATACTACAATAGTAATGGCTACTCACGATTACATTGTTATTAATAAATTTCCTGCAAGAACACTAAGAACGGAAGGCGGTAAAGTGTGGGATAATGCTACAGTAGCAGATCACAGATAGTTTGAGCGTTCTTACTATCATCATATATTTTAAAGAGCATCACTGCTCTTTTTTTTATTTCTTCTTCTGTAAATGGTTGTAGTATTAGGTCTTCTATGACGGCAATTGTAGATTCATCATCTTCTGCTATTTTCACTAAGCTTTCAAGCCCACTTCCTGCAACGCCGGCCTCATTAGTCACACAATGCCTTCCATTAAAAAGAGCATTTAGTAGTTTTAATTTCACCCCTGTATTATTATAAGAAGGCACCATCAAAATATGTGAATTCTTAATAAGGTTTAGCATTTTTTCTTCGCTTGGGTTGGCTATTAGCTCTACATTAGTTTGCTTTTTAACCGTTGACTTCAAATTGTCAGTTGGGTTTTTTCCAGCAATGATAACTGGTATAGATAAACGTGCTGCAATTTTTTGCATAAGCCAAGTAGCAATAGCATTATTCTCATTTACTGAAAGGTTTGCTTGGTATAACAGATATTGTCCTTTGCCTTCTTTCGCCGTTACCTTTAAATGGCCAGTAAATGCTGGTAAAAACTGTGCATCTGCTGCATCAAATACAACCTTATAGTAATGGCAATCTGAATCACTGATGCAAAGCATCGTGTACTTTTTCGCAATGTCTGCCTCATATCTTTTAAGTAGCCTAGCCTCAGAATTGTAGTAGGTTTTTTTTAAAAGATTCGTTTCTAGTGAAGCTAGGGACTTGTAATATTTTGTTTCTACGTTAAACAGTCTGATGGCAATTTTTCTATCAGCATTTACTAGTTTTTTTAATTCATAAGTACTATGAATACCTTGAAAAAGTATTGGGATTTTATCTGCGTTAAGCCTTTTTAATAGCGTTTTGCTTTTTCTAGTATTTACAATATAAGGAAGCTTGGCAGAGGCTTTTAAGAGCCCAGTTTTTCTCTTATACAGATGTACATTTTCACAATAATCTTGCAGTGGGCCAGTGCTGGCTTGAATATCTTTAGTAAAGCAATGCAAGTGTATTTTCACATTTTTATTATGTAAAGCCACAATAGAGTGAAAAATATCTTGTACCCCTCCAAAGTCGGCTGGCCACGGAATGGTATGACAAACGATATGTAGATGCTTATCCAAAAACTGAATGATTGTAATAATTAATTAATGTCTTTTCTTCCTTTTCCCAGTTCCATTCTTGCGCTGCCAACTTGCAATTTGCGTGCAACTCATCCCAAAGCTTTTGATTGGTAAGAAGCTCATTTATTGCATTGGCAATCGTTTGTGAATCAGTATTATCAATGAGTACTGCTACTTTGTGTACTTCATTGAGCTGACGGTACACTGGAAAATTGATACATATTTGTGGTGTGTACCCGTGAATATAATCGAAAAATCTATTTGCCAGCGAGTAGTAATTACTTAGGCCATTGTCCTCCACGAGGGTAAGTCCAATATATGCGGCTTCTGTGAAAGGCCATAGCGAAGCTGGTGAAAGCATATTTTTAAAAACAACTTTTTCTTGTAAATTATATTTAGCTACCAAAGCTTTTGTTTCTGCCATAAAGTTGCCATCGCCACAGAGTATTAGCCTGGCATCTACTTGAAGCATAGCAGGAATAAGGGTCTCAAAACATCTTCCTTCATTGATGGCACCTTGATATAGGATATACTTTTCCTTATTCTGTACTTCAGTAATATTTTTTTTCTCAGCAATGTTTCTAACTATTTCATAATTGTTACCATACATTTTTTTAAACTCTAATGCTATTGGTTCATTTACGGTGTATCCCAGCGGGAATTTTGGAACGAAATGTTGTTCTACTTTTTTCCAGAATTTATAGATAGCAGGTCTTGTTACAATTTCTTTCATTTCACAAAACAACTCGTGGGCGTCGTAAATTCTTTTCTTGCCATTAATTAAAGTCGAATAATAAACAGGAATTATGGTATCTAAATCAATCGCACAAATAGCAGTACACTTCAAAAATAATAAGTAAAAAAACAGCCTAAAATTGTACTCTGCATAAAAGAGCTTTCCTTTATCAAAAAAACAAAACAACCTTTTTTGCTTATAATTCGCAGGTAAAATGGCAATGCTATTTTTACGTTTTCTTCCCACAAGTGTCACCTCATAGCCTGCATTAGCTAGCGAGCTACAGATTCTAATCATACGTTGGTCGTAGCTTAGGTCCGTGGTTACAGTAAATACAATATGCTGCAAAAAATATTTATTTAAGGTTTACCTACTTGTTTCATTTTCTCTGCCTCCGGTAAGGATCTGATTTTTGCTATTTGATTGTACTTCGTCTTCGCTCAATATGTTTTATCCAATTATTAATCCAAGGAAGGTTATTTTCCCCTGCAAAAAAAAATCGAACGAAAATTGAAGTACTGCCAATAGCACTTTTGAATATTATCCCTGTATTAGTTGAAAAATACGCAAATATTTTTTCTTAGCTGTACATAATCCTAATCTTATTTTTTAGTTTCGCCGAATGATAAAACTTGTGCCATTTACAGAAAACGACATTGAAGAATTAATAGGTTGGATAGATACCGAGGAGTTGCTTTTCAACTGGGCGGGTTCTTTGTTCAATTTTCCATTAAATAAAGATAATATGAAGTGGTATGTAGAAGATACCAATGAATTAAGAAAATCAGATGCCTTTCTTTTTAGAGTGGTAGATGAAGCCACTGGCAAATCAGTAGGTCATATCTCACTTGGTGGCGTAAGTAAGAAAAATAATGCCGCAAGAATTACAAGGGTTCTTATTGGAAATAAAGAATTTGCAGGAAAGGGATATTGTAAGTTAATGGTAAAGGCCGCCGCAGATTTTGGTTTTGAAAATCTAAATCTTCATAGAGTTAGTCTAGGAGTATATACTCAAAATAAATCTGCTATTGCCTGCTACGAGAAGGCGGGATTTATAAGTGAAGGCATACAGAGAGAAGTTTTTCTTCACAAAGGGGAATATTGGAGTATGATGGAGATGTCAATATTGAGGAAGGAGTGGGAGGGTGAAGCTAAATAATTACTACTTTCAGAATTAACTCGATAGAAACCAATATCCTTTATTTGAGTATTGTTGTAAAAAGTGAAATAAATTTACAACCCATAATCCCTCTTGATATTCCTATCCACATCCCTTTCCTTAATCGTATCTCGCTTATCAAAATGTTTCTTCCCTTTTCCTAGCCCTATTTCCATCTTCGCAATTCCTTTATCTGTAACGAATACCTTTAATGGAATGATACTGTAGCCTTTTTCTTTCATCTTATTTTCTAGCTTATTCAGTTCTTTCCTATTGAGTAAAAGTTTGCGCTCTGCTAGCGGATCGTGGTTATAAAAAGTACCGAAAGCGTATTCTGCAATGTGTAGACTTTTTACAAAAAGCTCGTTGCGATTAAAAAGGCAATAACTGTCATTGAAGCTCAACTTCCCTGACCGAATAGATTTTATTTCCGTACCAGTAAGTACAATACCTGCTGTGTATTTATCATCGAAAAAATAATCGTAGTAGGCTTTTCTATTATTGAATTCTATGGGTTCGGGCTTCTTCATTTGTTGTAAAGTTATAGGCTTAGTTTTAAAATAGAGCAATTGAATGGAAAGAATGTAATGGTAAATTGTAGATTTTAATTTGACCGCTTGTTTAAATTCTTAATGCGTGGGTTTTAGAATATATTCTCAAAATTGTAATGGGGCAATATGTCCTTTTAAGACAAAGTTTATATTTTTTCTGTGTGGCGACCTGCGGTCGCCACACAGAAAGGGGAAGGTGGTTATGTTTGTTTTCTACCAAAGGGTCGTTCCTCCGGAACTAGCAAGAAGTGTAAATTTCAGTATCGTACTATCTGAGTGTTGGTTTCATTTTGTAAAAAAATTGAAAGGTTTGTATAATCCCAAATTGATTAGATAAATCAAATTAATCCACGAGGTTTTCTTGATTACATAACTAAGTGCCAGCGGCACAACCTTATGGTAGAAAAGGTAAATCAATCAACAACCCCAAAGCCGCATCGTGGCGACCACAGGTCGCCACGATGCGGCAAAACCACAATTATTACGATAAAATTTTAGAATAAAACCAATAATACATTGGTACTTTTGCCCTAGAAAAAACAATATGGAAAGCGTAAGTTTAAATAAATATATAAGTGAATCAGGTTTTTGCAGTAGGCGAGAGGCGGATAGATATATAGAAGATTGTAGGGTGACCATAAATAATAAAGATGCTGATAAGGGCAATAGAGTAGGACCTGGAGATGTCGTAAAAATAGATGGAGAGCCACTTCGTAAGAAGGTAAAACCTGTTTATCTGATGCTCAATAAGCCCAAAGGCATTACCTGTACGACTGATACAAAAGACAAAAGCAATGTGATTTCCTACATTAATCACAAAGAAAGAATTTTTCCGATAGGTAGGTTAGATAAACTATCTGAGGGATTAATTTTTCTTACGAATGATGGTGATATTGTAAACAAAATTCTCCGTGCTGGCAATGACCACGAGAAGGAATACATTGTACAACTGCACGAGACTATGAGTCCAGACTTTATAAAACAAATGAGGGAGGGCGTAAAAATAGGAACTGAAACCACCCTGCCTTGCTTTGTAAAACAAGAAGGGGATAAGCGATTTAGAATCATTTTAAAACAAGGTCTTAATAGGCAAATACGTAGAATGTGCGAAGCTCTAGGGAATAGAGTTTTTTCTCTGAAGCGAGTTCGAATTATGGATTTTACAGTAAAAGGAATTAGTCCTGGCACTTGGCGTTATTTTACGCCTAGTGAGTTGTCGGATCTCAATCAATTATTATCAAAAAGCACTAATAAGTCTGGCAACGGAGAACTCGGAGAATAACTATGGATGCAGCATTTACAAAAGACGATGCCGTCTTACCCAAAAGAAACCTTATCATTTTTATTTTAGGATTACTAGCTACTATTGGACCATTCTCCATAGATATGTATTTGCCAGGCTTTCCTGTTATAGCGGAGTCGCTCGGCGTTACTGTGGATGCCGTTTCATATTCTTTATCTAGTTATTTTGTGGGCATTTGTCTTGGGCAATTGATTGTGGGGCCAATGCTTGATAGATTTGGCAGGAAGTCGCCACTTTATGTAGGGCTTGTTATTTATATCTTAGCATCTATTGGCTGTGCGATGTCCAATACTTTAGAAGCATTGGTGATTTTTAGATTTTTTCAAGCATTAGGAGGTTGTCTTGGTATTGTAGCCCCTAGGGCTATGATTAGAGATTTATTTAGCCAAAAGGATATACCAAAAGTATTTTCACTTCTTATTCTCATACTAGGAGTATCGCCCATCTTGGCGCCCACTGTAGGCGGTTTTGTGATTTCTCATTATGGCTGGCATCCTGTATTTTATATTCTTGCTGTCATCACTACTTTGATTTTATTAGCGGTTAAATTCTACTTGCCAGAAAGTTATGCACCCGATAAGTCGTACTCCTTAAAGCCAATCCCTATCCTTAAAAAGTATTGGGAAGTCTTGCATATTCGTTCTTATCTTGCTTATACGATTGTAGGTGCTAGTACGTCTGCTGCACTCTTTGGCTATATATCTGGTGCACCTTTCGTATATATGAATCTGTTTAAGCAATCAGAAAAAACCTTCGGTTATATCTTTGCTATTATCGCAGCTGGGCTTATTACTTGCAGCCAAGTGAATACTTTTTTACTTAGAAAATATACAAGTCGACAAATTCTTAGAGTAGCTATCACAGCCCAATTAATCATAGGAATTATTTTATTACTACTAGCAAGCTTTGGGTTGTTGAAATTATATTCTTCTATTGTTTTTATAGCCTTATTTTTAAGTTGCCAAGGGTTTGTATTCCCTAATGCTACGGCATTAAGTCTAGAGCCATTTAAAAGAGATGCAGGTAGCGCATCTGCTCTTGGAGGAGCTATTCAAATGGCAATGGCTGCGCTTGCTTCTGCACTTGTTGGTATTTTTGAACCTAAAACGCCCATTCCAATGACTGCAATTATGACGTTTTTTGTAGCAATAGGTACTGTTACGTATTATATTTTTACATTAATTACAGTAAAGCCTAAGCAAACAGGGCTTAAATAGTATTTTTATCCACAAAAAATCCTACATTTGCAGCCCAATTGCAAAATTGGATATTTATTCATTTCCCACAAGGCTCAAAAAGTTCTCGGTAATTATCGAGGCGCCAGCAGGGAGTAACTACTTAAATACAGTTATATAATGCCAAAGGTAAAAACCAACAGCAGCGCTAAAAAACGCTTTAAAGTTACCGGTACAGGTAAAATCACTCACCAAAAAGCCTTCAAACGCCACATTTTAACAAAGAAATCTACTAAGCGTAAGCGTGGTATGAGAATTATGGGTCAGGTATCTGATACTCATTTGCACTTTGTGAAGCGTCTTCTTGGAATGAAATAAGAACCACCTAAAACCGAAATTAAAAAACTTTAAAATAATTAGAAATGCCACGTTCAGTAAATGCAGTAGCCAGTAGAGCTCGCAGAAAAAGAATCTTAAAAGCTGCCAAAGGATATTATGGTAAGCGTAAAAATGTATATACCGTTGCGAAAAACGTAATGGAGAAAGGTATGACGTATAGCTACGTTGGCCGTAAATTAAAGAAAAGAGAATACAGAGCTTTATGGATTGCTCGTATCAATGCCGCAGTGCGTGCAGAAGGTATGTCTTACAGCCAATTTATACATAAGTTATCAGAAAAAAATATTGATCTTAACAGAAAAGTACTAGCTGATTTAGCGATGAATGAGCCAGAAACATTCAAAGGACTTATTGATAGCGTAAAGTAATTCAATCTAGAAATTTTAAGAAACTCTCTCCTTTATTGGAGGGAGTTTTTTTATGGAAACTTTTGTCAGTCTGCTGTGTTAATCATTGTCTAGGTAGCTGCATCGGTCGGTTTGCGTGACCCTTTCATACTCTTCTGAAATTAAAGAAAACTTGTTAATATCCTCCATAAATATTTATCAAAAAACGTCCAAGTTTCTCTTTTGACCTTTAATTGATTTAATTTTGTACACGATGCGTTTATTATTTTCTTTCCTTTTATTGGTAGCCATACTTTCGAGCTGTGAAAAGAACATTGACTTCAACCTAAAGCAGCAGGAACCATTACTTGTAGTAGATGGAAGAATAGAAACTGGAGAGTACCCAATTGTTTTCTTATCAAAAAGTCTAGGATATTTTCAAACTTTTAGCCAGCAAGCTATATTAGGTAGCCTTGTAAATGATGCTGATGTATTTATAACAGTAGGAGGTACGGAGCAAAAGATGAAACTGTATAATCAAGTCATAGCTCCAGGTGTTGCTATCCCTTTTTACTCAAGCGATACGATGTTGCCAAACCCACTGAGAGGGATTGCAGGCAGAGCTTATACAATGCGTATTGTGCAAGGCGGTAAGACTTACAGCTCTACTACTAACATTCCAAACTTTAATGCATCTTTAGATTCTGCTTGGGTGGTACGCAGACCGAATGATCCAGATACACTGAGCAGAAATTTATTTTTACGAATTACTGATCCTGCCGGTAGGGGCAATTACGTGCGGTATTTTACGAGAACCAATAGTAGACCATACTTACCTGGTGAGAACTCCGTATTTGATGATCAAATTATAGACGGTACTACTTTTGATGTGCAATTGTCACCTGGTATTGACCGTAATAATCCAATATCGAGTGATAGTAATTATTTCAAAAAAGGGGATAGTATTTCTTTAAAGTTTTGCGATGTGGATAAGGCAACCTACACTTTTTGGAATACCTGGGAGTTTTCTTACCAAAGCATTGGTAACCCATTTGCACAGCCCAATAAAGTGATAGGAAATATAAATAATGGTGCCTTGGGCGCATTTTGTGGGTATGCAGTACGCTACTATAATTTTGTGGCGCAATAATTTTTATATCAATTATATTTAGAAAAAATAGGAATTAATTTATGGATACGAATAACGGAGTAGAAAGAACCAAGTGTTTAATTATAGGATCTGGCCCGGCGGGCTACACTGCAGCTATATATGCAGCAAGGGCTAATATGCACCCAGTGATGTATCAGGGATTACAACCGGGAGGTCAGCTTACCATTACAACAGAGGTAGAAAATTATCCTGGCTATGCAGATGGTGTACAAGGACCAGAAATGATGGTGGACTTTGAAAAACAAGCCAAGCGTATGGGTACCGATGTTCGGTACGGAATAGCTACCAAAGTAGATTTTAGTGGTCATCCTAAAAAAGTACAAATAGACGAGGATAAGTGGATTGAGGCAGACGCTGTCATCATTAGTACAGGGGCTAGTGCTAAGTGGCTTGGTATTCCTAGTGAGGAGAGATTAAATGGTAATGGCGTAAGTGCTTGCGCTGTATGCGATGGTTTTTTCTTTAAAGGAAAAGAAGCTGCTATCGTAGGTGCGGGAGATACCGCTGCAGAAGAAGCTATTTATCTTTCTAAAATATGTACTACGGTGCATATGATAGTAAGAAGAGATGAAATGAGAGCAAGTGCTATTATGCAGCAAAGGGTAATAGATACACCCAATATCAAAATATACTGGAATAGTGAAACAGATGAAATTCTCGGTGATAAAAAAGTAGAAGCCGTAAGGATAAAAAATAATCAAACACAAGAACTCACAGTAATACCAGTAAGTGCCTTTTTTGTAGCTATTGGTCATCATCCTAACAGTGATATTTTTAAAGATGTCATTACGGTAGATGATGCTGGTTATATTGTAACAGTACCTGGTACAAGCAAGACAAATGTAGAAGGTGTTTTTGCTAGTGGCGATGTGCAAGACAAAATATATAGACAAGCTGTAACCGCTGCTGGTAGTGGTTGTATAGCTGCATTAGATGCAGAGCGCTACCTAAGTGAAAAGGGATATCATTAATATTATAATAAATGAGAGGCGTACATTTAAGTGACTTAGAATTTTTTGGGTTTCACGGTTGGCATACGGAAGAAGGTATTGCTGGTGCAAAATTTATAGTAAATGTTGATGTTTTCTTTCCAAATGATTTAGTCATAGAGCACTTGGATGAGACTATTAACTATGTAGCTATTTTTGAGCTGCTAAAAAGCAATATGAGCCAACCAGTCAAGCTATTAGAAACTTTGGCAGATAGAAGTTGCGATCAAATTCGAAGTTTGGATAAAAGAATTAGCAGTATTAACATTAAAATTACTAAACTCAATCCGCCAATTCTTAATTTTATAGGAACAGTATCTGTTTCCTTATCCAAATCCTACTAATTGGTATGAAGTCAATTTTCATTTTTTTGTTTTCCTTTGTCGTAGTGGCACAGTTGAATGCCCAATCACTAGATATTTTACTCGCTGATGCCTTAGCCACTGAGCAAAAACCAAATGAGGTTTTAGCATTAGCTAAGTATAAAAAAATATATGCTTCGCATAATACAAACCTAACAGTAGTTGCCAAGATAAGTGAACTCAATAGCAGAATAGGATCTAGAGAAAATGATGAGCCAAAAAGAGATGCTTACTATAAGCAAGCTGATGACTATGCAAATTATGCGCTAAAATTAAATCCTCTAAGTGATGAAGCCAATGTAGCAAAGGCAATGGTGCTCGGAAAAATATCACTAGGAAAGCCAGCCAAAGAAAAAATTAGACTTGCAAAAGAAGTAAAAAAGTATGCTGATAAAGCATTGGCTGCTAATTCTAACAATTATGTAGCTTGGCATATTGTAGGCAGGTGGCACTATGAGCTCGCTAATATTTCTGCTATAGAACGAGCTGCTGCCAAGGTTTTTGTTGCTTCAATTCCTGTAGGTAGTAATGATAAGGCTATTTTGTATTTTGAAAAGGCAAGGACTATAGCTCCACAATTTACCCTTAACTGTTTGGAGCTTGCCAAGGCGTATCACAAAGCAAAAAATAATACAAAAGCAATAGCCTTATTAAAATCTTTACAGGATTTTCCTGTAACTACGGATGATGATAATTACACTAAGAAAATAGCCAGGGATTTGATTAAAGAGTGGCAATAATATTTTACCTTTCAATTCTTCAAATAAACTTTAAAGTAATGATGAAACGTCTCGCCCAAATTACGCTTGGAGCTATTATTCTATGCGCAAGTGCTATGGCACAGGTAAAGAAAGAATCCATTTATAATCCGTATTCTTTATTTAGCCCCAATTTTTATGAACACTCAGAGAACTATTCTCGAACGGCAGATGGTCGTCCGTCAAGCCAATACTGGCAAAATAAGGTAGATTATAAAATTGATGCAGCCTTAAACGAACAAACGAACGTAATAAGTGCCACCGTAAATGTTACTTATTATAATTACAGTCCACACGATTTAGACTATTTATGGTTAATGTTGGATCAAAACCTATTTTCAAAAGGTTCTCGTGGGCAGGATAGAATGCCAGTGGGGCAGCGTAGTAGATATGGAGATGCAAGTAGTGATTTTGATGGCGGTTACAAGTTGAAAAAAGTGATGCTAGGTACTACTGAAATAAAGGATTATGTAGTGACTGATACAAGGATGCAAATAAAATTGAAGACTCCGCTAGTAGCAAAGAAAGGTGTAGTAAACTTCTCAATTGCCTACAGCTTTACTTTGCCTCAATATGGTGCTGATAGGTGTGGTATTTTAAAAACAAAAAATGGCGATATTTTTACTGTAGCACAATGGTATCCTCGTATGTGTGTGTATGATGATGTACTAGGGTGGAATACAAATCCATACTTGGGGCCAAGTGAATTTTACTGTGATTACGGAAATTTTGATGTGAGTATTACTGCGCCGGCTAATCATATCGTGGTAGCTAGTGGTGCTTTGCAAAATGAGAAAGAAGTATTAAGTGCTGATGAATTTGCAAGTTTGCAAAAAGCAAAGGCATCGAATACTACTGTGGATATCAGAAGTAAAGATAAAGTGGAGTCAATGTCAGCCTCGTCCAATTCTGCTAGTACTAAGACTTGGAAGTATAAGATGATTAATTCTAGAGATTTTGCTTGGAGTAGCTCTAAAGCATTTATATGGGATGCGGCAAAAATGAATTTACCAGATGGTAAGATTGGATTGGCGCAGAGTGTATATCCCGTGGAAAGTGCTGGAGAAAAAGCTTGGGGTAGGTCTACTGAATATACCAAAGGAAGTATAGAAAATTATAGCAAACGATGGTTTCCTTACCCTTATCCTGTGGCTACTAATGTGGCATCAAATGTAGGTGGAATGGAATATCCTGGTATTGTTTTTTGTGGTTCTAACGCCAGGACGGGTGGTCTTTGGGGAGTAACAG
>JBBRHK010000033.1:0-13161 GCA_038222815.1 Chitinophagales bacterium | reverse complement strand
CTATCTTAGATGCCGGCGGTGCAGATCAGCTAATAGGTAAAGGAGATATGCTTATTAATTATAATGGTGAGGTGGTAAGGCTTCAATGTGCTTTTGTAGATACACCAGAGGTAGATAGAATAGTAGATTTTATAGGCAGTCAGCGTGGTTATACAGAAGCATTCTTATTGCCAGAATATAGTGATGATGCTGACCCAGAAGGAAAGAATTTTGATGTTAATGATAAGGATGCATTATTTGAAGAAGCTGCAAGATTAATTGTAAGTAGCCAAAGTGGAAGTACTTCTTTAATACAAAGAAGAATGAAACTTGGTTATAACAGAGCTGGCAGAATTATGGATCAGCTAGAGTCAGCGGGGATTGTGGGTCCAGGGCAGGGTAGCAAGCCTAGAGAAGTGTTGTATAAAACAGAGCACGAACTTGTACAATACTTAGATCAATTTTTAAATTAAAATGGGAAGATTGTTATGTCGAAGTTTTTAATAGTGGGGCTAGGTAATATTGGAAATGAATATGCCAACACAAGACATAATATTGGTTTTGATGTTTTGAATGTATTTGTAGCAAAACATAATGCAAGTTTTTCCGTAGATAGGTTAGCCTATAAAGCTGAGGTAAAATGGAAGGGAAAACAATTTATTTGTATTTGCCCCACAACTTATATGAATTTGAGTGGTAGGGCTTTTAGATATTGGATTGATAAGGAAAAGATAGCATTAGAAAATACCCTTACGGTTGTTGATGACTTAGCTTTACCCATTGAGACTTTACGACTTAGAGCAAGTGGAAGTAGTGCTGGTCACAATGGATTAAAAGATATAGAGAACATTATGGGTACTAACGCTTATCCAAAACTAAGGTTTGGAATCGGCAATGAATACCCTAAAGGAATGCAGGCAGATTTTGTATTGTCAAAATGGAAAGCTGATGAGATAGAAACGGTGAAATTAAAGATTAACGCTTGTGTTGACATTATAGAACAGTTTGCAACTATAGGGCTAGATCGGACGATGAGTGAGGTAAATAATAAGAAGTTTTAGAGACGCATACAATTTGCTGTGTGTGATTTCGTTTTAATAATGATTCCAAGAGGAGTTAAATAAAAAGAGGGATGAAAATAATTTGTATAGGTAGGAATTATGCTGCACACGCTAAGGAGCTTGGGAATGATATTCCTGATGAACCCGTAATTTTTATGAAGCCAAAATCTGCCTTGCAGAAAAATAGTGCATCATTCATTTATCCAGAATTTTGTAATGACTTGCACTATGAGTGTGAGGTCGTTTTACGAGTATCAAAAAATGGGGCTGCCATTCCTTTGGCAAAGGCAGGGACTTATTACGATGCCATTACGGTAGGATATGATTTTACTGCAAGAGATATTCAAGAAGATTGCAAGAAAAAAGGCCTTCCTTGGGAAAAAGCAAAAGCATTTGACCAATCAGCTGCGGTAGGCGAGTTTATTGACATAAAGGAGATTCCAGCTTTAGACAATATCAACTTCAAGTTACTAAAAAATGGTACTGCCGTACAAGTAGGTAATACAGCTAATATGCTATTTCCCTTCAATACGCTCATTGTGCATATCTCTAGATATTTTACGTTAAATATTGGCGACCTTATTTTTACAGGTACGCCTGCAGGAGTAGGAGAGTGCTTGCCTGGCGATGTACTAGATGGATATTTAGAAGATAAGAAATTACTAAGTGTTACTTTGAAGTAACCACATAATGACTATTTATAAAAATCTACCAAACTTGCAAGGTATACTTCTTCCCAGCCATTCTTAATATCTTCAAAAGCCTCATCAGGTATGTTAGTATGCCTTACTTCTAGGCTTGTGCCTTGCGGATGTAAGTGACAAAGAATAGTAACCACAGATTCTTCCTCCTGCTCCCCAAAATCCCAAACCTGTACTATCTTTTTTCCTTTCTCAAACTCTACATTGATACCAGAGATACTCCCTTCCCAAAGCGTAAATTCTGAACCAGGTTCTTCACTCATTTCTGCATCATCGCCGCTCCAGAGTTTAATGGTTGCGGCATTAGTAAGCGCTGCATATATCACTTCGGGTTCTGCAGGGATGAGGGTATATTTTTTGAAGTTTTGCAATTTTTATTTTTTTAATTCATTCGCCTTATAAATATCTTTTAAAGAGCCAATATAAATACTCCTTCCGTGAGTGCCCACTACAAGCTCCTTTTCTCTCTCTTGTATTTTCAAGTCATGAACAGGAACGCCAGGTAGGTTATTGCTGAGTAAACTAAATGTTGTGCCAGCATCAAAGGACACATATACTCCATTATCTGTTCCTACAAATACCATATCCTTATGTGTAGGGTCATCTATCACTACATTGATAGAGCCAAGAGGTAATCCTTTAAAGATGGGTATCCAAGTTTTTCCTGCGTTATCACTTCTAAATATATATGGAGTAAAATCATCGTCTCTGTAACCAGAAGCTGATACATAAACTCTATCTGCCACTAGTGACGAAGCCGTTATTTTACTAATGTATTTTTTTGCAGGAAGGCCTGCGTTTACTAGCGTCCAATTATTACCACCATCTTTAGTCACTTGTACGTTACCATCATCTGTGCCAGCGTATAATAATCCAAATTGTACAGGAGATTCTGTAATGCTAGTTGTGGTGCCAAATGGTACATCACCAGCTACTTTTCCCTTGGTAAGATCCGGGCTGATGCTTTTAAATGTTTCGCCCTTATCAAAACTTCTCTGTAAAATATTAGTACCATAGTATAAAATATCTTGGTTGTATTTACTCAAGAGAATCGGCGTCTGCCAATTGTATCTGTAAAGATTTTCCCCGAGAGCTGGCCTTGGATAAATGCTCGTTCTATTGCGGCCGCCATCAGTTGTTCTGCGGAATGAAAAACCAAATTGTGAACCACCATACATTGTTTTGTTATCTCTAGTATCTACTTGCACCTGCATCCCATCACCACCGCCGAGTGGCTGCCAAGGATAATTAGATTCATAATCCCATTGGTCATTATCTCTTGTTCTTGATGAGCCATACCAAGTGCCATTGTCTTGTAATCCGCCATATACATTGTATGGTTTAGCATCATCTACTGTAATGTTATAGAACTGTCCTACGCTAGGCGTGTTAGCCTTAAACCAATGCTCCCCATTATCGTAAGTTATATTTACACCGCCATCATTTCCCGCTACCCAATGTTTGTTATTAGTGGGGTTTATCCAGGTGATATGCCAGTCAGCGTGGGTGGCTGCATTGTCTCTTACTTTGTAAGATACACCGCCATCTTCGCTACTCTCTAGGTCGTAGCCGCCTATTACCAGTTTGTTTTCATCATTTGGAGCTACAGTTATATTAGCAAAGTAATATCCGTACGTATTGAATAATGCTAGCTCTTTTTTATTTACTTTTTTCCAGCTATTACCAGCGTCATCGCTTCTGTAAACTTCTGCTCCTATTACTGGAGTATTAAATAATGCAGTATTGGCATCAAACAAATAATCGTAAATAGCAGTGGGTTTTACCTCATCATTTTTCACCATTTGCATCACGCCTTTTGCCGTGTATCTTTTGCCAAAGCCATTGTCTAGTAAAAAACTATCTAGTCTATTGGTATCTAGTTTGGCAAAAGATTCTTTATTCAAATCTTTAAAATCATTGAGCTTATAATCATCAGTAATTTTTTTCTTTGCAGTATCAGGTTTATGATTTTGATTATCTAACACTACATATACTACATTAGGATTTGATGCAGCAACAGCAATACCCATTCTGCCAATCCCAGCATTCATACCTATACCATTCTTAGAAATTATTGTCCAGTTTTTGCCACCGTCTGTTGATTTGTAAATTGCAGAACTAGCACCTGATTCTTCAAAGTTCCAAGCCCTACGAGTACGGTACCAAGCAGCGGCATATACTTCTTGAGGGTTATTAGGATTTACGGCGACATCTATTACACCGGTATTCTCATCTACGAAAAGACTTTTAGCCCAAGTTTTTCCTTTATCTGTTGTGTGGTACAAGCCACGGTCTTTATTGGCAGAATATAGGTTGCCTATGGCTGCTACCCATATTTCATTTTCATTTTTAGGATTGATGACGATTTTGCCAATATGCCCTACTGATTCTAACCCTTTGTGCGCCCAAGTCTTCCCGCTATCCGTACTTAGATATACGCCATCACCTGCGTAAGAAGACCTGCTACTATTGGCTTCGCCAGTGCCTACCCAGAGGCTATTGGTAGCCCAATTCATAGCCACTGCACCTAGGCCAATATTGTTTTCGCTATCAAAAACGGGCTTAAAGCTCTGCCCATTATTTTTGGTAAACCACAATCCTCCTGTAGCATAGGCCACATAAAAATTTGAAGGGTCGGAAGCATTTACAGCTAAGTCTGTCACTCGTCCACTCATAATACTTGGACCTATATTTCTAAATTTAAAATCTTTGAATGCTGTACTTTGCTTTAGTTGAAGCTTTGTTGCAACATCTACTTTTCGCTCTGCTGCTGACTTGTAAGATACCTGCGCCGCTGCATTATTAACATTTATAAGCAGGAATAAAATAGTAAATTTGGAAAGCGATTTAATAAAATTCATAAATAAAAATATGATGATGAAGGGTTTAAAAATAAGTCAATTTATACTTACAGCAATAGCCTGTTTGTTTTTCATTACTAGCGCATCTGCACAATACAAATCATTTAAAATTGGTGTGAAGAAAGATACGCTCAATAGAGTGTTGGCTAATGGACAAAAAGAAGGAAAATGGGTAGTAGAAGTAGCAGAACTCAGAGGCGAGCCTGGCTATGTGGAAGAAGGACTTTATAATAAGAACTATAAGAATGGAGTGTGGAGAAAATATAGTGTAGAAGGAGATTTATTAGCTGCAGAAAATTATTTTAATGGAGGCAAAGATGGTGAGCAGCAATATTACACTTATATGGGTGATCTTGTGAGAGTAGAAAACTGGAAAGCTTATGACCCTAGTAAACCTTATGACACAGTGGCTGTCTATGGCGAGGGTAATAATGAAATCATTGATTTTAAGATTACAAAAGCAGAGCCTTACAGCGTAAAGCAAGGAGAATGGAAGTATTATAATCCAACAAATGGGCAACTTGTGCGCACAGAAATGTGGGAGCTCAACAATATAAAACTGCCAGAAGATAAGAAGAAAGCAACATCCGCTGCGGCTAAAAAGGAAATTCCTAAAACTGCAGAAATGCTAGAATGGGAAAAGAAAAACAAAGGAAAGAAAGGGGCTATTAGAACTGGGGAAACGGGAGGACAGTAAAGTTAAGTGGTGAGTGGTGAGTGGTAAGTTGTAAGTTTTTTGTTTCAGTGTCTATTCTTATTACTTAAAGTAGCAAAAGATTTCAAATGTCTTGTCAGGAATAGATTTGTTGAAAGCAGTATAGAATCAGGTGGTAAGTGTTGAGTTGTAAGTTTTTTTGGCTCGGTGCTTATTTATTTGAGAAAAGAAATCCTCTAGTCTAAATTAATTGATAGTAATATCTCACTTCGAAAGGTAACGATAGCGGTCTACGTTATTTAGGCGTCATCAATCAACAACTCACCACTCACCACTTACAACTCACAACTACCTCAGTACCGAGATTATTTTTACAAAATGTGTTTCATAATATCCCTTTAAATCATTGATGATTACACCAACGTTTTTTCCCGACGCAGAGTGGATGAATTGCGGTACTGCACCTTCCTTAGTAATAATGCCCATATGACCTACTATTCCGGACGAGTGATCACTTCCAGTAAATAAAATAATATCCCCTATTCTTGCTTGGCTTCTCGTTACTTCTCTTCCCTCATTCGTATAATCTTTTGTAACCCGTGGGCAAGACACATTAAAGTATTGAAATACATTGTACACAAAACCCGAGCAATCTAAACCCTTGCTCGGATTTGTTGAACCATACACATATTTAATACCGAGCATCGTCTTCGCATATTTTACGAAGACTTCCCTATCCACGTTTACAGGTTGTATAAAGACTTTTGCTTTGGGGTTTACTTTTCCAGCGGGTGCTTTACTACTACCAGTTTTCTCTGTTTTCACTGCAGGCTCATTGGTAATCTTTTTGGAAGAGCTACAGGAACTCAATGCCAAAGCAACAATAGTCGAAATGATAAATAGTTTTGCGAATTGGATTTGTTGCATCAGTATAGGTGGATTATTGGATAAGTTCTAAAATACAAAACTATCTGAATACCCTTATCACTTTCACAAATCTTTTCATATAATATTCATTGAGCGCTGTAACAGTTACGCCATTTGCCTTACCGGAAGTGGAATGAATAAAACGTAAACTATCAGTATTATTTACAATAATACCCATATGTCCAACCTCCCATTCATCTGGATTAGTTCCTGTAAATAATATCAGGTCCCCCTGTTGTGCTTTTTCTTTGGCTATAGTTCTACCATAATTTGTAAAATCGATAGATGAGCGTGGAACGGAAAAATTAAAATGATTAAAAACATAGGTTATAAATCCGCTACAATCAAAGCCTATGGCAGGATCAGTAGATGCATATTTGTAAGGCACTCCAGTTAAAGTCTTCGCATAGTTTACAAAAGCTGTACGGTCTATTTGAAATAAACTTTTATCTATTACTTGAGTATTAAAACTTTCTTTTTTATCTACTGAATCTATTGATACATTTTCGAGGGTATCAATATTAACGAAACTAACTATTGTATCTGTGCTTGAATCAGTATCATCGAAAGGTCTGTACATATCACAAGAAGAAATAGTCAAAGCCAAGAAGATTATAGTGGAGCCAAGGAAGGATTTCATTGTCTAAAGATAAAGGATTAATCATTTTCAGCATTGTCGATTTTATCGCCTATCGGCTATCTCTGCTTATATTTGCGGCATTCCTTCAACATAAAATTATTATAAAATGAGTTTTAGAATAGAGAAAGATACAATGGGTGAAGTACAAGTGCCTAACACGGCTTACTACGGTGCTCAAACCCAGCGCAGCATTGATAATTTTAAAATCGCGCAAGACATTAATAAAATGCCGAAAGAAATAATACAGGCATTTGCATATTTAAAAAAAGCAGCTGCTCTTACTAATAAAGATGCAGGTGTTCTTGCCCAAGAAAAATGTGATTTGATAGGAAAGGTGTGTGACGAAATTTTAGAAGGTAAGTTAGATAATGAGTTTCCATTGGTAGTATGGCAAACTGGAAGTGGAACGCAAAGTAATATGAATGTAAATGAAGTGGTAGCTTACAGAGCTCACGTGTTAAATGGAGGAAGCTTGGAGGATAAAGAAAAGTTTATTCATCCAAATGATGACGTAAACAAATCTCAAAGTAGTAATGATACTTTTCCTACTGCAATGCACATTGCAGCCTATAAAATCTTAATAGAAAATACAATACCTGGTATTGAAAAACTACGAGATACACTGCAAGCTAAGAGTACGGAATATATGCAGGTAGTAAAAATAGGTAGAACACATTTTATGGATGCTACTCCGCTCACGGTTGGTCAAGAATTTAGCGGTTATGTATCACAATTAAACCACGGATTAAAAGCTATTAAAAATACTTTGTCACACCTTAGCGAATTGGCACTTGGAGGAACAGCTGTAGGCACCGGCATTAACACGCCAAAAGGGTACAGTGAAAATGTAGCAAAGTACATTGCAACGTTAACAGGTTTACCATTTATTACCGCAGAAAATAAATTTGAAGCATTGGCTGCTCACGATGCCATCGTAGAGGCGCACGGCGCTTTAAAAACGGTTGCTGTTAGTTTAATGAAAATTGCAAATGACGTGAGAATGTTGAGCAGTGGCCCAAGAAGCGGTATAGGAGAATTATACATTCCAGATAACGAACCGGGATCTTCTATAATGCCAGGGAAAGTAAATCCTACACAGTGTGAAGCATTAACGATGATTGCAGCCCAAGTAATGGGTAATGATGTAGCCATCAGTATTGGCGGAAGTAATGGGCATTTTGAATTGAATGTTTTTAAGCCAATGATGATTTATAATTTCTTGCATAGCGCAAGATTGATAGGCGAAGGTTGTGTTTCTTTTAATGATAAATGTGCAGTAGGTATAAAGCCATTGCAAGAGAATATCAAGAAACACGTAGATAATTCTCTGATGCTAGTAACAGCTTTGAATACAAAAATTGGATATTACAAAGCAGCAGAGATTGCGCAAACGGCTCACAAAGAAAATACAACTCTTAAAGAAATGGCAGTGAAGCTAGGTTATATCACTGCGGAAGAATTTGATGAAGTTGTGGTGCCTGCTAATATGGTGGGAGATTTAAAATAAAAATGTTTTCAGCAATTGTTATGGAATTGTGAAAGGGCTGCATCCTTTATAAAAACTATTCTATTATGAAACAAATTTTATTGCCAGCAATGGCCGTGGCTTTGCTATTGGTCAGCTGCACTCAGCCAGCAGAAAAACAAGCGGTATTTACAGCACCTACAATTGTAAATGATACGTCTACAGTGACTCTTGTGAGAAATCTAGAAATGGAAGTGCGTTCAGTAAATGGGCAGACTGTCATTGATGTAGAGAAAGACGGAGTAAAGGAGACTATTACTATGGCTGACTGGGAGGCAAATAAAAAGATGTATGAGGAAAAGTATGGTGTGCTTCCACCGCCACCAGTTCCACAGTCAACAGTGCTAATTGAGGATGTAGGATTTACTCCGCCTAACATTGTGAAGGACGAAAATATAAAAATGAATGTGCGATATAAGAATGGTCAAACAACAATAGAACTGGAAAAAAATGGGGTAAAGGAATCTGTAAAAATGGCGGATTGGGAAGCCAACAAAGGAATGTATGAGAAGAAGTATGGTAAGCTTCCGCCCCCGCCACCACCGCCTCCTCCTGCAGCACCAAAACCGCCACCACCACCACCACCGCCAGTGAAGAGTTAATATATATAATAAGTAAAAAGGTAGCAATAGCTACCTTTTTTACATCGCAAACATTTATACCATTTAATAGCAGCAAAGAAATTATTCTTGTGGCAACGCATACCATTTTCTATACAACCAACCTACAAGAAACTGAATAACAAAAAGCAGCAGTACAAATCCTGCAATCTCATAGGTGAAATTATGCTCATCAAAGCCTTCATAATTTAATTCGAAACGCCTTTTGTATAAGTAAATCAGTCGTCCAAGTAGAGGTAGCATTGGTATGCTGATTAGAAAAAATCCGATACTCATTCCAAAAACAAATAGCCGGCGCTTAGCAGTAAGACCTACTACTGATAAGACGCCAAATAATATGGAGTATGCGAACAAGATATTGAGAAACATTATTTCTTCCATCCTACTCGTAACGCTAATAACAAGGCCAGTAAGGATAGCTAAAATGACAGCTGCGAGGATGGAGAAGAAAAAAGTTTTTACAGTAGTATGCCTAAATATAAAAATGAGTAAACTCAAAAATAGTGTAGGGTAGTACCATACTCTTATAAAAATTTCTACCTCAGATAAAAGAAAGTTTTTTCTGTCTAGTATATCAGAGATAACACCGCCAGTGGGTGATATCTTATATTTTTCTTTTATTTTTTCAAAATATCCTGTATTATTTTGATCGTAGTAACCATAGTTATTCAAGTAATGGCCATCAATATCAGCATATTTTGCTTTGTAATACTTTATACTGTCTTGCATTACCGCGGCATTAGATTTTGAAGTACTTCTCGCTACATTGTAGATTTCTCTGTTGGTGAATAAAGCTAGATTTATTTGATCACTGCTATAAGAATTAACTTCTACGAATTGTAACCCAGGTGCTTGAAAAAGTATAAAGGATGTATCATTTTCCTGTACGATACTGTCGCCATTCATTCTATATTCATCAATAGCACCTGCATCGATATATGTAAAATTTCTATTGTAAAAAGGCCTCGAATCTTCATAGGCTTCGTTAGCATTGGAAGCAACCACTGTATCCACCTCAGCTACAGCATCCACAGCAATTGTAGCCATTTCTGTGCCTCGGTTTAGTAAAGTAGAGTCAGAAGTAACTACGTAATAGTTTTTGTCCCAGTATTTAGGGAGGTTTTCAAATTCTAATTTAGTGAGCATCACATTTAGATGATTGACATCTTTCACTATTTCATCCGAGCTAAATTGCCTATTAGCACAATAGCTTTGTACTATAGCTGGTAGAAATGGTATTAAAACAATCATTCCTGTATTTATAAAATAGAGTAGGTATATTACTACGCCTTCAAAAAATGAAAGCTTACCAAAACGCTTAAATACATTAAACCTTAGAAGGAAAATGAGCCAAAATACCATAGCTATTAATGCAACTATTACTGTGAAAGCTGTAAAAACTTCAACATTTTGGTTACCCCTAGCATCTTTGAAATAAAGGAATGCAATAGCCGAACATACCACTCCAAAAAGGAGAAAGAAATACAGCACCAAGTGTGTTCTTGCGCTCCATACCGATGGATTTCTGAGTAGAAGTTTGCTGTCAAATTTTTGTAGAAACTTTGGAACAAATGCTCTTGCACTAGCCATAAAAATATTTTTTTCTTAATTGAAATAACGTTTGGTACTATTCGTAATGTCTCTGTAATAAGAAATTGTCCACCCCTTATTGATGAGGAGCTGCAACATTTGAGATGCACTAATCGTACTGCTAGAAATTGTGTAAAATCCTCCATTAAAAGCAATCTGTAAATCTTCATTTACGAGTGCATCTTGTAATTGCTCTCGATCGCCTGCGGATTCTACTTCTATCATAAATGATTGTACACTTGGCGTAAGCGAGTTATTCATAACCGACTTGCCGTTTTTTAAGAACAATACATTGTCTGCTACTTTTTCTACTTCGTGTAGTTGCTGACTACTTAGTAAAACAGCCATATTTCTTCTAGTACCTTTCGCTAAGAAAACTAAGTCTGTCAATAGGGTTTGTTGGGCTTTTATATCAAGATTAGCCAACGGCTCATCTAGGATCATAATCTTGGGATTTTGCAGCAACACCCTAGCTATTTCGAACCTTGTTCTATAGCCACTACTTATTTTATCCCAAGTGAGGTCTGCGTATTCCGATAGATTGAAGCGTTCTAACATAAAGTTGACCATCACTTCATTTTCCGTTTTGCTTAGTCCAGCAATAGCGGCAGTAAAATGCAGATTATCTTTTAATCCTCCATACCATCGTGGGATACGTTGTGGTATAAATGCCAATTGCTGCTTTATGCTATAGTTATCGGCATCTGGAAAAGCATTGTACTTTATTGAACCTTCATCACTCATCAGTTCTCCTGCAATCATTGTAAGCATTGTTGTTTTACCATTTCCATTTTCACCTACTATTCCTAGCACTTCACCAGCCTTTATTTGTAACGATAATGCATCAAGGCTAAATCTGCCAGTCCTATAAGTCTTTCGCATATTTTGGGTAGATAATAAAATGTCGCTATTAGCAGTACTTGCGTAATCTACATTTTCTATTCTTATTTTTTCAGTAGCCTGTAATAGCTGTTCTTTTACCATTACAGATGCTGACACGATATTCGGTCTTACTAATTTGCTTATTTCTGTAGTTTCCTTTATCAACTTTAGGTTTCCTGTATCGTATGCTGCATCAAGGATACGGCGCAGCGCAAGCTCACTATCATTATTGTTGATGTGGGATTGAATGGTTGCAAATACATTGCTTGTAGCCATAAAATAGAATTTGTGAATGAGAAAGGGAAGTTAGTTATTAGTTATTAATTCTTAGTTATTAGTGAAATGTATATGCTTGATTGTGATTACCTACCTTTTATTTGTCTATTTATTTTTCGATGCGCTGATTCTACTCAAGTTATTATTGAAAATATTTCTACTTCCATATTGACTTACTAAAGATGCAGATTTTCAAGAACTGCATAAATTTAAGCGGCAAAAAAAAGCTGCTTCGATGTTACTCGAAGCAGCTTTATCAAAAATTTTATCTTACTAGTTTCCCGCTTTTTGCATTGGGTTACCACCAGTGCTTGCTCCCCGTGGAGCTGCGGTTGCATTATTTTTAAATAATTGAAACTTAGAAGGTGCCGCAGTTTGATTCCATTTATTGTTAGACTCGTCTATATCAGCAGTTTCTCTAAATGGATCTATTTGTATAGATGCTACTTCTTTATTTTTTACAAATGTTTTCACTACATTATTTTCATTCTTGCGCCATACTTGCGCTGGAATGTATTCAATTTCCTTTGTGCCGTCTTTGTAAGTAAACTCCACAATAATAGGCATTACAAGACCGCCTTTATTAGTGAAACTTAACTCGTAGATATTTTTATTTCCAGCGATGGCCTGCTTTTCTGCTGCAGTCATTTCGTCTTTAAAGCCTGGTCTAGTTATTTTCATCATTGTATCTGTAACCTTTACAATACCTCTATCATACTTCCAATAAAAATCTCTAAGGCTTTCATCTTGATCTACAGCAAATTTAATACTAGGGTCAAGAGCATTCCTCATTTTAGAAATATCTGTAAACTCATTTACCGCAGGTAGGTCAACTCTTCTATCTATGACTCTCTCGGCTTGTTCTTTTATAGCGTCTGTGCTTAAGTTACTCCACTTTACACTATCCAATGAAATGTCACAAGCATCGGTACTATAAAACCATCCACGGAAAAACCAATCTAAATTTTCTCCACTTGCGTCACCCATCGTTCTAAAAAAGTCTGCAGGTGTTGGATGCTTAAATGCCCATCTTCTTGCGTATTCTTTGAATGCATAGTCAAAAGATTCTCTACCCATAATAGTTTCTCTCATTATATTCAACCCTGTAGCTGGCTTAGAGTAAGCATTAGCGCCAAAATTTTGAATATTCTCACTATTCGTCATAATAGGCTCTAGCTGGTCTTTCGGCAACTTCATATAATTTGTAATCGTGTAGGCTGGTCCTTTACGTACCGGAAATTTATTATCCCAAAGTTCTTCCGATAGATACTCTACAAAAGAGTTTAATCCTTCATCCATCCAAGTCCATTGGCGCTCATCACTATTAATAATCATTGGGAAAAAGTTATGACCTACTTCGTGAATAACTACACCAAGCATACCATTTTTAGTTGCTTCGCTGTAAGTGCCATCTTTTTCTGTACGACCATAGTTAAAACAGATC
>JBBRHK010000032.1:0-13226 GCA_038222815.1 Chitinophagales bacterium | reverse complement strand
CTGTAGTAAGCATAAACGGAGCGTGTCTCACATTTGGGTTGTGTGCATCTGGAACAGTTCCTTCTCCAGCACCATCTTTTGGTGTCCACTGGTGAGCGCCAGCTGGGCTTTTAGTAAGCTCCCATTCAAAACCAAACAAATTTTCAAAATAATTATTACTCCATTTTGTAGGAGTAGTGGTCCAAGCACCTTCTAATCCGCTAGTAATAGTGTGTTCTCCTACCCCACTGTTAAAACTATTTTTCCAACCTTGTCCAAGTAACTCAAGGCCTGCACCTGCTGGCTCTGCGCCTACATACTCGCCAGGATTTGCAGCACCGTGGGATTTACCAAATGTATGTCCACCAGCAATAAGTGCTACTGTTTCTTCATCATTCATAGCCATACGACCAAAAGTCTCTCTGATATCTCTAGCAGACTTCAGTGGGTCAGGATTTCCGTTTGGTCCTTCTGGATTCACATATATTAAACCCATTTGCACAGCAGCAAGAGGATTTTCTAGTTCTCTATCTCCAGCGTATCGTGCATCACCAAGCCATTCTTTTTCTGGTCCCCAATACACATCTTCTTGTGGCTCCCATACATCTTCACGACCGCCTGCAAATCCAAAACTTGGAAGTCCCATTGACTCAATAGCACAATTACCAGTTAGGATAAATAAATCAGCCCAAGAAAGCTTCTTACCATACTTCTGCTTAATGGGCCATAACAGTAAACGAGCCTTATCCAAATTAGCATTATCTGGCCAACTGTTAAGTGGTGCAAATCTCTGAATACCTGCACCTCCGCCACCTCTACCATCTGCTATACGATAAGTGCCGGCACTATGCCAAGCCATACGAATAAAAAATGGACCATAGTGACCATAATCTGCAGGCCACCACTCTTGGGAATCGGTCATCAATTCAATGATTTCTTTTTTCAATACCTCTAAGTCGATTGACTCAAATTCTTTTGCATAGTCATAATCCGATCCCATTGGATTGGATAAAGCAGAATGCTGCCTAAGTATATTTAGTTTAATTTGGTCAGGCCACCAATCTCTACTTGTAACGCCATTACCCGCTGTACTCTTCAATTCTCCACTTGTAAATGGACATTTAGCCGCAGGCACTTTATTCATTTCTTCGATTATTCCTTTATCTCCGTCTCCTTTCATCATATATTTTATTTTTAATGGTTATTGCCTTCGCAAATTTACAAAAAATTTGAGTTAATTAGTGTTTAAACTTTATATAAAATCGTTAGTTTTAGATGAGCCTATCGCACCTGTTTTATACTGCATCCTTGATAACAAAAAACAAATCCCTAATGTTGCATTATTGACAATCTGAACTCTTATAAAAGATGAGAATAATTTTTATTACCTATTTATTGCTATCGATTAACCTAGTTGGCTTTACGCAAACAAAATTAATCGCTACTGCCAAGAAAGATAGTATAGAGCAATATATTATCTATTTAGAGCAACAAAATGAACTCATAGGTAGCATTGCGATTTATGAGAATGGTCAACCTAGTTTTAAAAGGGATTTTGGTCAGATGGCTAAGGGTACTATTCTACAAAAGCAAAAAAGTATTAAATATCAGATTGGGTCAATTTCAAAATTATTTACGGCAGTGATGTTAGCTCAGTTACAGGAAAATGGGCAGATAAGTTTTGAGGAACCATTAAGCAATTACTTCAATAAAATGCCCAATGCCAATAGAATTACTCTTAGGCAAATGCTTAACCATACTAGTGGTATGAAAGATTATGTGGTAAAAGAGGATACTCTATCTTACTGGCTGGTACAACCACAAACACAGGCTACAATTTTAAAAGAAATACAAAAACAGGGCGTACTCTTTGAGCCAGGTGATAGCGTGTCCTATTCTAACAGTGCTTACTATCTACTGGCAAGGATTCTTGAGAAAAAATATAAAAAGGATTATGCCAGTATTCTTCAGCAGCAAATCACTCGACCACTTGCATTGAGTAATACTACTGCTAGTAGTGCGCTAAAGAAATCACCAGTAGGAATTACCTCATATAATAAGATCCAAAACCGTTGGGAGGAAATTACAGAGTTTAATTTTTTCAACGCTTCGGGTGTGGGTGACATTGTTTCCACAACAGATGATTTAAATATTTTTATAAATGCTTTGGAGGCAGGAAGAATAATCAAAACTTCTACTTTTAAAAATATGCAGCCTGTAGAAAAGAAATGGTTTGGGCTAGGTGTAATGAAAGTGCCTTTCTATGAGCATACTGGGCTTGGCCATGGCGGTGACACGTACGGCACGCATTGTGTAGTTAGTATCTTTCCTAAAGAAAACTTATCGATTGCCTATTGTGTAAATGGCCAGTCGTATCTCACCAATGACTTTGCAAAAGATATACTTTCGATTTTGTTCGATAAGAAATTTAAATATCCAAATTTCTCTACTAGTGTAGAAGATACTAGTAACTTTTCAAGCATTGTAGGAACTTATGGCGGTGAAGATTTTCCAATAAACTTAAAAATATTTAATGAAGGCAACCTGCTTAAAGCGCAAGGCGATGGCCAACCATCTTTTAACCTAACTGCAATCGGTATAAACACCTATGAATTTAAGCAAGCTCAAATTGTAATTCAATTTAATATAGAAAATAATTCTTTAAGCATTACCCAAGCAGGTAAAAGTTCAGAATTGTACAAAATTGTGGACGAACTAATCACACCTAGCTCTCCAGTAAATAACTCAAAAAATAAGTTATACGAAGGACGATACACAACAGACGCCTTTCCATTAGCCATAAAAGTTTTTTCAGAGACTGGTGTTTTAAAGGCACAGGCTGATGGTCAAGAAGCAATTTTATTAACCAATATTGCCGAAAATAAATTTGAATTTAAACCAGCTGGAATAATAATGATTTTTAGCAAAGAGTTTAATGGAATGAAATTACTACAAGGAGGAAAAGAGTATAATTTTAAGAAGGAGAATTAGTATTAACTTGTAAATAAGAAATCACAGATTATAAAAGATGACGAACAATAAATCTTACTCAATGTTGTAAAACTATGAATATTCTCATTACAGGCGCAAATGGTTATATAGGTCAGCGGTTGATACCTGTATTGTTAGAGGAAGGCCATCACTTGTATTGCACGGTGCGAAATGCGTCGAGGTTTGACGGAGATTTGAATAATCCACTGATAACAGTTGTAGAGAAAGATTTTTTAGAAGAAGGCGATAGTAATTTTACAGAGACAATAGATGTGGCGTATTACCTCATTCATAGTATGAGTGCAGGCAATGATTTTAAAGAATTGGAAGCAAAAGCTGCCAACAACTTTCTAAAATTTATAGAAGGTACTTCGTGTAAACAGATCATATTTCTTACTGGTATTGCAAATGAAGAAAAGCTAAGTAC
Organism: Chitinophagales bacterium; assembly: GCA_038222815.1. Taxonomy (GTDB): domain Bacteria; phylum Bacteroidota; class Bacteroidia; order Chitinophagales; family Chitinophagaceae; genus Ferruginibacter. Next base: position 9,829 of record JBBRHK010000032.1, on the reverse strand, counting down.
ACATCTAGAAAGTCGATTAGCTGTTGAGCATATTTTAGCTGAAGGTACTACCCCACTCACTGCTCTCCGTGCAGGCATTATTGTGGGTTCTGGAAGTGCCTCTTTTGAAATCATCAGAGATATTGTAGAGAAATTGCCTATAATGATTGCACCAAAATGGTTGCATACTATTTGCCAGCCTATAGGTATTAGAAATGTGATTCAGTTTTTGAGCGGAGTAAAATTGCAAGAAAAATATTATGGGAAAAATTTTGACATTGGCGGTACAGATATACTTAGTTACAAGCAAATGCTTTTAAAATTTGCAGAAGTGAGACAGTTGAAGCGACATATTTTTATCGTTCCAATAATGACACCTAAGTTATCTTCTTACTGGTTATACTTTGTAACTTCTACGAGTTATGCATTGGCTGTAAATCTTGTAGATAGCATGAAGGTAAATGTAGTGTGTAGAGAGAATAAACTTGCAGAAGAATTAGAAATTGACTTACTAGGATATAAGAAATCTGTAGAGCTTGCTTTTACAAAAATAGAGCAGAAGATGGTCCTTAGTAGTTGGAAAGATGCGTATGTGAGTAGTAATAGTAACATCGATATCAATAAATATATCCAAATGCCTACCCATGGCTGTTTTAAGGATATTAAATGGCGTCCGATAGATGAGGAACATAAGCAAGTGATAAATAACATATGGAGTATAGGCGGAAAAAGAGGATGGTATTATGCTGATAGCCTCTGGAAAGTCCGTGGCCTTATGGACAAGTTTGTAGGAGGAGTAGGACTAAGACGAGGTAGAACTAACGACTCTGAGATACACACCGGTGATGCGTTAGATTTTTGGCGTGTATTACTAGCAGATAAAAAAGCAAAACGATTGTTACTTTTTGCAGAAATGAAAGTGCCCGGTGAAGCTTGGTTAGAGTTTAGAGTGATGCGCAGAAAGGGAATACTTCAGTTGCGACAAATGGCTACTTTTCGTCCTAGAGGATTATGGGGAAGATTGTACTGGTATGCTATGCTACCCTTCCACTATTTTATTTTTAATGGAATGATTAATAATATTGTGAAGAATAGGAAGTAAAAAGTATTTTTAAATTTGAATTAGTCCTACCCAATTAAGAGCTCTATACCTATAAAGAATATAATAAGGATAGCTGCTACCAAGATGGAATTAATAAAATTTTGCTTTGATACATTAAAATATTGACGAATATTTTTCGTAAAAAGTAAAAATGAGAGGGTGGTATATAGCAAGGCATCAAAAGTAGCCTTTGAGAAAAGTATAATTACAAATTGCCGGAAGTTATCGTATTCAAGAAACTGAGTTATAAAAAATTTGAGTAGAATAACGGAAAGTAAAATGGACCAAACTGTGAGAAAATACCAACCACACTTTTTATTTCTTAGAAATAGATAACACATAATCATTGGTAAAATATAAAACATTTCTCTCAAGAAATTTACTCCATTATTTTCTAGGCTAAATGCTTTAGTTCTGTCAGGGTTAAAACAATAATATAGGATACAATTGCTTAATAGATTAAAAAGAAACGTAAATCCAACAATTTTTGATGTGATTTTACCTTTTGATTTTTTTTCCTCAAACTCAGCAAGTATATGTGGCATAGTGAGCATAATTGGATTACCTTTTTTACTATTGAATTGTCTGCCTAATTTATGAATTCATTACTTTTTTTAGAGAAAGAAAAAAAAGTAATGAATATTCTTACCAATATCGTTTTGCGGTTTAATAATCTTATTCGCTGTCATTTCCTTTATAATTTTATTTAGCATTTTATGATAGACATCTTTTTGCAGATAATTTATATCAACATTTAAATCTGCTTTCCAAATTAAATCTTTTTGCACTTCCTTATTGAGCATAAATAAAAATAGCAACTCTTGGGTAGCCTTGGTACTTTTTGTATAAAAGCCCACGTTATTGTAGGAAAGGAAGGCGGTATTATTAATAATGGTTGCATCAGTTAAAGCTACAATTCGTAAGAAGCCCGTAGCTGGATTATTCTTCATTATTTATTGAAGTCTTGATTGCTTTTCCGATAACTCCCCTGTCAAGAATTCCTTCTCAGTGCAAATCTGCCTCCTAGCCAACTCTATGGTCAGTAAATTCGAAAGCTTATCAAAAAAGAAATGATCATAACTTGATCCATCACCAATAATTATCATCTTATTGTATCCCACTGGCTCGCTGTTAGCGACTAAAGTCTTAAAAGTTTTATCATTTTTGATTCTATTGCTGGTGGTGCAGCTGACAAGAAATGTTGTAACAAATAGCACTATTAGTAAAGGATATTTTTTTAGCTTAATAGGCATCTTGTAATATTACGAAATAGAACTAAAGTATCTCTTTTCAACTCAGCTAAATATCTATCTCTTCCATAGCGAAGAATTATGTTTTTGAATATTAAGGATTTTGAAAGTACAATAATTCAAATAAGATGGCGCTTTACTCTACTAAATTCAAGTAAATATGGCACTATGTCTTTCAGTTTTTCCTTTAGAACGAATTTGTTTTCTGTTACAATATCTCTTGGTAAAGGCTGTAATGAGAGTTAGATCAACACTTTTTTTACCTTTAGTAACTTACAGACTATTATAATCCTAAAAATCATTCCTTTTCAAATTAAATAAATAACCTTGTCAAAACTTACTTATACTTTTACTGTCATAAAAATATTATTTAATATTTAATTGTGAATGATGGCAGAAGATATTTTTAAGAATAAAGATGAAGAAGTAAATCAGCAAGTGATTGAAAAGGAGTTAGAAGAATCGAACAAGAAAGACGCTGAGGCTCCAAAATCACATGGCCAGATACTTTCCGAGCAATTAATGGAGGGACAAGAAACCTATCATAGAAGTAGCGCTGGTACTTTTTATAGTGCTCTTCTTGCTGGGCTTGAGATTGGATTTAGCTATTTATTATTATGCACAGTATTTACTTTTTTTTCTAGTCATTATAGCGAGGCCACGGTTTTTAAATTAATGGCGTTGGTTTATCCAGTAGGGTTTATTCTTGTTGTTTTGGGAAGGTCTCTATTATTTACCGAGCAGACTTCACTTCTTAGTTTACCTTTTTTTCATAAAAAACAGTCTTTTGGTAGCTTACTAAAGCTATGGGGAACCGTAATAGCTGGTAATATGATTGGCGGGTTTATTATAACGTTAATTCTGGTTTGGATAGGACCACAGCTACACATATACAATGAAGAGGCATTTGAAAAAATTGCCCTACATGTTGTGGATTATAGCGGACACGTAATACTCATAAGCGCCATCCTTGCCGGTTGGTTGATGGGCTTGTTATCTTGGTTGCTTACCTCTACAAAAGATACGATAAGCAAAATGCTAATCATCGCACTCATAACTTTTGTATTAGCCTTTACAGGGTTACATCATAGTATTATAGGTAATATTGAAGTCTTTGCAGGACTCATAACATCTCCTAAAATTAGTTTTGGTGATTACGCAACTTTTCAAAGCTTAGCGCTTCTTGGTAATGCCATTGGTGGTTTTGTATTTGTAGGTTTATTTAAGTATAGAACTTTTGTAGCAGGTGTGAAAAATGAGGGATAGCTCTTTAGCTGAGATCAGGGTTTAATTATTTTCTACTGTTGTTGTTCCCTATCACTATTTTTCTATGAGGACATCATTCTTAAGAATTGTCTGCGAACTACTCGCTAAGGGAATTGTATCAGTTAGAAAATGCGTTATTCTTAAAAAAGAATAACGATTCCAATTTATATTGCGAAAGCTAAAGAATACTTGTGGCGATGAGTTTCTTTAATAAACTCTGAAAATAATTTATAAAAGTTGTTATTTTCGCTACAGAGCAAATCGATGTGATTTTTATAATGCTAATTTAGAAAGAATAGAAATTAATATTGTTATGACAAGGGTAAGTTTAATATTGCAGATCCTGCTAATTGCAGTTTTAGTCACTAGCTTTGAAAGCGGTGCAAAATTTCGTTCGCAAAATAACTATAAAGGGGTTACTATTGGCGCACAAGTGTGGATGGCGGAGAACCTTGATACAGAACAATTTCTTAATGGTGACACCATTCCACAAATCAAAACAACTAAAGATTGGAAAGATGCAGGATTATCTGGACAGCCAGCGTGGTGTTACTATAACAATGACTCTGTAATTGGCAAAAATTATGGTAAACTCTATAATTTTCATGCAGTGAATGATCCTCGTGGATTGGCTCCAAAAGGATGGCATATCCCTGATAACAAAGAATGGGAGCAGCTTATAAAATTCCTCGGTAGAAGTGAATTTGCGGGCCAGAAAATGAAAAGTGATAGTGGTTGGCATAAAAATAGAAATGGTAGTAATACTTTTGGTTTTGATGCTAGGCCTAGCGGTTTCAGAGATGCAGAGAGTCTCTTTGGACGTTTCATTGCAATAAATAAGCTAGCAAGTTGGTGGAGTTTATCACAGATGCCACTCCCAAGTCGATTAGCAAAAAGAAGAAAAAGTTTTGAGGCTTTTGCCTACTTATTGGTACATAATAGAAATAGTATTGAAAGAGATACTCACTTTATGCTAGACGGACTTAGTGTGCGTTGCGTGAAAGACTAAGCTTACTTCTTTAGGTAGTAGAAATGTAGTCGAGCATTTCAATTCTTTCTGTTGTGTGTATATGTATTCTCAAAATACCTTGATGATTTACTGTCGAGTAATTTCTTTTATAATTACTGTCTACTTAGTGCATTGAAATCGGTTGCGCTATCCACGACGAGCAAGTTTTTTTACTTAATTGTAAAAGGAAATAAGTTTTGGATGCAGGGAATTTAGAATTTCAGCCAATGCTGCAGAGGCAATTTTTTGATCTTAGTAAAATAATATTTTGTCTAAGTTCGATTTCTCGGTATTCTTTAATGGAACATTGAGTTTATCAACTAGTTGTCTCTACCCTACTTTTGCAATAATCAGTTTGGCGAATTTCTTGAACATAGATAGATTTATTGTTTTGCTAGCACTGGGAGAAAAAACACCTTAAAATTCCTCAATTCAAAAGTTGGTATGGTGTTGGTATTAGTACCATTGTGTTTAAGCACATTTAACTTTTAAATCAACAAAGAACAAAGTCATGAAGAAACTATCTATTTTAACATTCTCAGTAGTAGCCACTGGTTTACTACTTGTAACGGGATGTCAAGAAACAGAAAAGAAGGAAGTAACCACTACAGAAGTTGTAAAGACGGACAATACTATGTCGGAAAATATGGGACCTGTAGATATCGAAATGAGTGCCGTACCAGAAACAGTGCAAACTTCTTTTAAAACTAAAAGTGCAAAAGCAGAAAAAGTTACTTGGAAAAAATATAAAGCGAGCGCTACAGAAGATGATGTTCGCTTAACAGCAAATGGTGATTACTACTACGTAATGTACTACGATAATGGTGCAGATTACACCACTTGGTATGATGCTAACGGAATCATAGTTAAAACATCAATGAGAGTAAATGGACCAAAAGAATTACCAGATGCTGTAAATATGGTTATTAATAAAGAATACCCTGGTTACACCATTACCGAGATAGATAAAGAAAATGATAAGGATATTGATGTATTTGAAATTGAATTAAATAAGGGCGATAGCAAATCAAAAATTAAAATTACTCCAGCAGGAGAAATAGTAAAAAGAAAAGATAAATAAATAATTGAATAATTTCCCTAACAAGACCAACTCATTTTTGAGTTGGTCTTGTTATTTGTAAGGTTTTGAAAAAAGCTGTTTTACTGTTGTCGCTCTATTTTAAATCAACAGTAGCTTTTTGTTTCTGTCATATAAAAAAGGGAGTTCTTAAAATATCGAATTCTATTTTAAATTGCTGTAACTAGAAGGAGCAGATGCGCCCAGCTTTGCTGTAGAACTTGTCATTACTTTTTTGTAGTGTGTAACTCAACAGCAGCCACTCCTAATTTTGAGGCCTCTGCGATTAACTTATTTAAAATACAATTACAAATTACTTTCCTTCTAAATGATGGACTTGAATACATATTATTAAGAAGTTTTAGCGGTATTTCCGCTCCCGTGAACTTATTATATTTTTCTATTTTTCTCCAATTGTAAGTTTTGAAATTTATACTATTTCCAAATTTTAAAATTCAGTACAAATTTTTTCTTCTGCACTAGCATACGCCAATCTATAAACAAAAGACAAAAAAGAAGAAATAATGATAATACGAAACTTGCAATTGACTTCCAGTTAAAAGCGTCATCCATTATATTTTGAATATTTTCAGAAGCATATTTACCTGCATGAAGTGCAAGAGTGTCACTTGTAAATTTACCTATCAGAAACGCAGGTATAATATATTTAGCGTTCAATTTTGAGAAACCCGCCCCTAGAAAAAGAGGAGTTGTGGGAAGTGGCAACAAAGAATATGCAAGTACGATCATTTGACCTTTCCATTTATTCTCTCTCATTTTTTCTCCAAGAAACTGAATGTCTTCATTCTTAGATACTTTCAAATATTTTTTTCCGATTAGCGGAGCGTATAAAAGAAGAATATACCTACCTAGCACGGAACCTAAGACTCCAATTACAATCACTAACCAAACATCTAAATTAAAAAGTATTTGTAATAGTACCATTATCGTAAACGCTGGTAGAAAAGGAAAAGGCACGATGTCAAATAACAACGAACCTGCGAAAACTAATAAATAATGCCACCACATATTTGATCAATATTTTAAACGTTAATGGATAGAGCGCTCTGCTTTTCCTGGCTAAAAGATATCTTTAACAATTTGCCATATGATATTAATATTAAAAGTCTTTACTGAAAAACATCACCCTTCAATCTACAGCTTTTATATTTGAAAGAATTTATTTTCATAACCTAGGAAAAATATTTATTTATTCTTTGCTGTAAAAATTGCTAAAAATGAAATATCCTATCTTGAAACGGCTACGGTGGGTGATAGTTAATTTTTAACATTATCGTTGCTTGCTTAGTTCAACGATAATTCTTCAAACCCTAATTCATTGTTCTGTAAAGTACATTATAATCGATGTAGAGAAGAATTAATCGGCTCAATTCATAGGCTTCAAATCGACCAACTTCAATGGAGAACAGGCTCCAGAGAAACCCTAATCGAGAAGGTTGAAAAATTGAAGAAATAGTTTTATCTTAAAATTATTTTTTGTGTAGCTTCTTCAAATTCAGTTTTGACTTTTAAGATAACAGCATTATCATTTCCTAGATTTTTAAATTTCAGAGAGCAATTATTCTCTCCTGCTCTGAGTTTGTCTAATTTCTTTTCACTAATTTTTTTTCCATTAAACTTAAAAATAGTCACTTTAACCAGAGACGCTTGAGTTAAATTAAAACTTATATTTAAAGTTTGCTCGTTCACATTTGGGTCTACCTCTATATTTAAAGTACCTATACTTTGTTGATTTAATTCGTCTAACGAGGCGTTGACAGTTTTACTTAAATAGACTTTAAAAACCTGACCGCTAGCTGTACTTTGTGTGCCTGAATTTTTAAAAAATATATTTGCCTTTCTACTGCTTATACCAACTACGATATAACCCAACAAAGTATTTTCGTTGGTAATTTCATCTAGCTTTATTACTCCATTAGCAAATTTTGGAATCTTGTCGTTTATAATAAATTCTGATCCAGCTCCAAGTAAACTAGGCATTGAAACAGGTAGCTTATACTCAGCCATCTTACCATTAACATCTCTAGTAACTCTGGCAATAGTATTTACAAATGGTACATTATTATCTTGAACTACAATGCCTGCTTCGTTGTAGTACTGGGCAATACCTCCAAAAAAAACATTGTTCATTTGTTTCCTAGCAGCTGAGTATATAGGTAAAGTAGCACTATGGTAGTGGTTGTAGTATTGCCTAAAGCCGGAGATTGGTTTATAGTTTGTACTGTCAATATTTACTGCATGTAGAAAAGGTAATTCTGCATTCTGTTGAAAAACTCCCGAGAAAATCGTAATACCCTCTTCCCCATTAGGTAATATTTGCGGTAGCGCATTGTAGTCTCGCCTATGCAGGTGCACAGCATCTATAAATGATGGAAGATGTATAATACTTATTTTCTCTCCATCGTCTAATAGGTTAAATTTTCGAATAGCATTCGTATATTCTTGCACAAAGCCAGGGCCGTGTTTTGGCCCCATTGGGTTGTACCTTCCTATAAATTTCTGACCACCAATTAAATAAAAGCTATTGTTTACTTTTTGAAGCTTACCACCTGTTACCTGAAATAGGCTATCGCTTATTTGTCTAAAAAACGGAGCGAAGCCTTTTTTAGCAATAATGGCATCGATTACCTCTGGTAGATTTATAGCAGTTAGTTTATTGTAAGTTGTGTGATTATTTATAGTTCCACTAAAACCATAACCACCAATACAATACAAGTAGCTGCCAGTTTGGTAAAATTGCATATTAGAGGAGCTCAGCTGTTCTTGTATTGGCAGCGGTAATGTAGATAGATCTGCTGTCCATTTTTGTGTCGTTACAGGGTCTATAACAATTAATTGTTTGTTATTGCCAGATTCTCTAAATGCCGCAAAGGGTTGCCGTTGGTGAAGCCCATCGAGCCTGCCGCCTACTAAAAGCCATTTGCCATTATGAACCCCAAAAGCAAAAGATTGAAGGCCAACCTGACCGTTAATCTCTAATGGTTCTATTGATAATTTAAATCCTGAATCTTGAGCTCGGCTAGCCTGTGAAGAGAACAGAGTAATCACTAAAAAAAATATAATTTTTGTCATAACCATTTATAATATTTGGGCATAAAAGTATTTTATTAAAATTCTTATCTGTGTAATAAAAGTTACTTGGTTTGATAAATGCGCAACAATTTTTGGTTATTCCTTTTCAACAGCTGTCGCAGTCCCCCTTGAGCCAAAATTTTAATCATCAAGAGTGGGTAGATATCAAATAGATTGAAGTTGCCATAAATTATAACATAGAGAGCTTAAAACGTACACCTAGATATACTTCTGTACCTCGTGTAGGCCCCCAAACAGATGAAGTGTCAAAGTACTCGCCAAATGGATTTTGCCAACTCACAATTGGTCTTTCTTGTCTGAAATCAAAAATATTTTCGCAGCCTGTATACACTTCTATCTTTTTTAAGTTGTAAGTAAACTGCATATTTATTAAAGTATAGGGTTGTGAATAATCAGGCCGTTGAAAGTCAACTGGATTTGATTTTGTATCGGGTAAGCGCTGCTCGCCTGTCCAATGGGCATTCAAATCAAAATGAAATTTATTTGACAATGGTTTATAGCTAAAAGTTGTCAAGATTCTATGGGCAGCATTAAATGGCAATAATTGCTTGATGCCATTCGTTTCTCGATATACATCTAAATAATTGTAACCCATTTTAGTTTCAAAGCGCTTCCAAATTTTCAAAAAAAGTTCTGCTTGAAAACCATTACTTACACTTTTTCCTGAAAAATTTGTAATGATGGCTTGCGTTGGATTAGTATCATAGTCAGGGAATATCTGATTTTGAAAACCTGTCCTATAGTAATCTGCACTAAAAGATCCAGAAAAATTGCCGCTAGTCTTTTCAAATTTCTGCGTAAAATTTAATCCAAAATTTGTGGCTCTTTCGGGTCTTAATTGTTCTGCAAAAACGATATCCCTTGAGCTCACCAACAATCCAATGTTCTCGCTAAATAAATTTACTGTTCTCCATCCAGTACCAATACTTGCACGAAAAACTGTTTTGGGACTGATATCATATTTTAATAAGGTCCTTGGGGTAACTGTAAAACCAAATTGGTTATGTTGGTCTCCTCGTATGCCAGCAATC
>JBBRHK010000031.1:0-13347 GCA_038222815.1 Chitinophagales bacterium | reverse complement strand
TATATATTCTTTTATATATTTTTCCGACTTTGGTTCTTGTCTAATAATTTTATCTTTTTCTTCTGGAGTCAAGATCAAGTTTCCTCCATCTCTTGGTTGACTTCCCCAACTCATTTTCGGCACATTGCATATTGGATCTTTTCTGTTATAAATAAGAACATCCTTTCCCTCCAATAAATATGGATTGATATTTTGAACTATTTCCTCGTGTGGGTTTCCATCAATTTCATCATAAGTGAATAGTCTTTTGCGGCCAATAGGTCTATCTGAAAAACCTATAATTACTACGTGAACGCCAGCTACACCTTTACCCTCATTGGACCACTTGAAAGACCGATGCGCAAAATTGATGATTGCATTATTTCCAAAAAGCATCTCACTCCATAAAATTGAAACTTGTTCTCCTTGGCTAATTGAGTTAGTACTTACGAAAGCGGTAAATGTATTGTGTATTTTAGAGTTAGCAGAATTCATATATCTCATAGCCTTAAGATACCATAAAGTAACGTAGTCGAGAACTCCAGAACTCTTAATATTTCCAGCTATTATTTTCACATCTTCCCTTTGTTCATCATTTAACCACATTGCTCCATAAAAAGGCGGATTCCCCATTATATAATCATACTTAGCTTCGCCTTTCTCCCAAGGCACAGGGTCTATAAGGCTTTGCCAGTCGGTGCGGAGGGCATTCCCGTGTACGATGGTGGCTGATTTACGAAGCGGGAGTCGCACATAATAATTACCAAAAGTATTGCTAACGAGTTGGTTCATCTGATGGTCTATCAGCCACATAGCTACTTGCGCTATCTGTGCAGGAAACTCTTCGTACTCTATGCCATAAAACCGATCTACATCGCATTGCACCAAAGCGCTAATGTCCATCTGCGCATCTCTAGTTACTTCTTCTCGGTAGCCTTCTAGTTTCAGTCTTTGTTTTATAATATCTATTTCTAGCAGGCGCAGTTCTCTGTAAGCAATTATTAAGAAGTTCCCACATCCACAAGCAGGATCTAAGAATCTTAATCCACTTATCTTATCGTGAAAGTTTTTAAGTTTTGCCTTACTGCTTTTTATCGTATTAAATTCTGTTGTAAGTTCATCAAGGAATAAAGGCTTGATGAGTTTAAGAATATTTTTCTCACTAGTATAATGTGCGCCGAGGTTTCTTCTTGCTTTAGCATCCATCACAGATTGAAACAGCGAACCAAAAATAGCAGGAGAAATTTTACCCCAATCGAGCAGGCAACAATCTATTAATATTTTGCGCATCTTGGTATCAAATGCTGCTACGGGCAATCGTTCTTCAAATAGCTTCCCATTGATGTACGGAAATGCTGCAAGGCTTTCATCAAGATTGGTAAGTCTTTCTTTTGGTGCCGTATTTAGTACTTCAAATAAATTAGTCAAGTGCATCGCTAGGTCGCTGCCATCTTCCTTCGTTTGTTGATCTAAGTAATCGTACAAAATTCCTTTTTCCCAAATATTCGTATCATCGGCAAAAAGTAAAAAAACCAATCGAACAAGGTAAAGTTCTAGTCTATGCCCTTCATAACCTATATCTTTTAGCTTATCGTGCAGCTGCCCCATAAGCTCGGCTGCTTCTATGTTTACAGGGTCTTGCTCTTTATAGGTTCGCTTTTGATAGCCTGCGATAAAACCAAAAAGATGTACATTATCTTGTAAAGCTGTAAGTGCAAAACTATGCTCTGTATTCTCTTCGAGATCGTAGAGTTTGAAGCGTTCAAAATCGCTTACGAGGATATACCTCGGCAATTCTTTTTCTGTAAGCCCAGGGAAATAATCTTTTGCTTGCTGGTAAGCTTTTTCTAAATCTCTTCCTCGGCTTTTATGCTCTACCATAATCACACCCTTCCACAACAAGTCAACAAAACCTGCTGCGCCAGCTAGCTTACTCACCTTATGCTCAAAGGTTGCGGTACGTCTACGACTAATGCCAAATATATTGAAGAAGTCATTCCAAAACGACTGCGCCTCTGCATCTTCGCTTACTTCGTCTTTCCATTCTTGGGTAAAGCTGAGTGCTCTGCTTTTTATTTCATTCCAGCTTAAAGGCATTGGATGTATTAATTATTGAAAAGATAAATAGGATAGTTTTCAAATATAATTAATTAGAGGGGGATTTTTTATCTGTGTTGAAAGTTAGCCTACTGATTTCAACGGTGCTTCGCAGAAAGGTTTTTCAGCTTGAGTAACTAGTCGATGCCTCTTAGCAATATACTACCATAAATATTCCTGCAATCCTTCATAAACGGCAATTACCCCACAATTCTTCCTCGGGTAAATTTGGGGAATTAAAAGAAGGTATGGTTTTGGCATATATGCTAGTCAGAACGACAAATACGTTTAATTCACCCTAAAAAATAATAATAATGGCAAACACAGCGTTGAAACAATTCGGAGTATGGATGGATCATCAGAAAGCGTCTATTGTAGGTAGAGAAGATTCCACAGGAAAATTTGAGATGTTAGGCCACGAGTCTAGCGAAGGAGCGAGACCTAACACTAGTGAAAATGCGGAGCAGAATGATAAAAAAACTCAGCTTCATAAGTTCTTTAAAAGTATTCTGGCACATATGCCAAATGCTGAGCACGTGCACCTTACAGGTACAGGTACTGCGCAGGAAGAATTCAAACATTATATGGCAGATACTGCACAGTACAAGAATACAAAAGTAGAAGACAGTACTTCTGAAGCGATGAGTGAAGAAAAGCTGTTGGAGTTTTTTGATACTAACTTCTAGAAAAAATATTTTACTTTTTTGAGAGCCGCTGAGAAGCGGCTTTTTTTGTTATGGAAGAGCGTTATAGAAGGATTAAAGGTTAGTAAATATTCGTGTTGATAAACACTTTTAAAATATGTACTTCACTTTTCGTGTTAAACATTGGCACGCAGATTTCACGGATACTGAACAGCACTGATTTTTACTTACAATTCTTTTGCCTGTCCGCCGCGGCGGATATGTATGCTATTTCTTATCAACAGAAACCCTACCTCCTACTTGCAATCAACAAATTCAAATCTGTATATTTTAATTTGAATCTTTCACTTAGGTGAAAATTAGTGAGCGAACCTTTAAAAAGATACACCCCGCTTCTGATGTTTATGTTTTGCCACACTAGCTTATCTATACCGCCGGCATCGGCAGTTTCTAATAATAGTGGCATAAGTACATTGCTAATGGCTTGTGATGCCGTTCTTGCAAAGCAGCTTGGTATATTGGGTACGCAATAATGTTTTACATCATATTTTTCGAAGATTGGCTTCTTATGTGTGGTAGCCACACTAGTTTCAAAGCAGCCTCCGTTATCTATACTCACATCTACTATCACACTTCCTGCCCGCATTTCTGATACCATTTCTTCTGATACGATGATTGGCGTTCTATTGCCATTGCTACCTACTGCACCCACGGCCACATCACAGGTTTTTAATTGCTTGGCAAGAATTTTAGGCTCTATTACTGAGGTCCACATCCTTACACCAATATTGTTTTGTAACCGCTTAAGTCTGTAAATGCTATTATCAAAAACCTTTACACTTGCGCCCATAGCTAGGGCTGTTCTTGCTGCATATTCTCCTACAATACCGGCTCCTATGATAATCACTTTTGTAGGGGGAATGCCACTTATACCGCCAACAAGAACGCCTTTGCCGCCACTAGCAGTTCCTAAGTATTGCCCTGCAATGAGCATCACTGCGCTTCCTGCAATCTCACTCATACTGCGTACTATTGGATTGTGTCCGCTATCATCCTTTAAGTTTTCGAAGCTAAGTGCCGTAATTTTTTTCTCGCACATCTTCTCTAATATCTTCTTCTTCATAGCTGCAAGATGTATTGGAGATATAACAAATTGATTGGGCTTAAAATGCTCACAATCATCTTCACTTACTGGTGCGCTTTTTACAATGATATCCGATTCAAAGATTTGTTTTTTGGTCTGCACTATTTTAGCGCCTGCTTCACTATAGTTTCTATCTGTGAACTGCGTTCCTTCTCCTGCATTAGTCTGCACAGATACCCTGTGCCCATTGGCCACGAGCACAGCCACCCCTTCTGGCGTGAGGGCAATTCTGTTTTCTACAAAGGCATCTTCCTTAGGAATGCCAATGGATAGCATTTCGCTCTTCGCTTTTACATCAAGCGTTTCTTCTAGTGTAGCATAGCTAAGTGAAGGAGACACAAAAGGTTTACTTGCGGCCACGGGGATAATTTTTAAGAGTTATAAAAGCACTATTAGCCATCAGACTGTTTTATACCAGATGATATAACGTATTACAAGTTACTATTTTATTTCTAGCAATCGCTCACCATCTTTTATTACTGTAAGGCTTACTTGCATAATGTTTGAAGGAAGAATAGGAGATATTATGGCGGGCCACTCTACTAGGCAAATGTCACCACTATCCAATACGTCTTCTACGCCTGCAGCTGTAGCTTCTTCAAGAGTTTTTATTCTGTAGAGGTCAAGATGATAAACTGACTTTCCATCAGCAGCTTCGTATTCGTTTATGATAGAAAAAGTAGGGCTGCTCACAGCAGTAGCCGTTACTCCAAGCTGCTTGCAGATAGCAGATATAGTGGTAGTCTTACCAGCGCCCATACAGGCATCGAAAGTCACTATCGTTCTGCCAGCCAGCTTCTCAAGTATTTGTCCTGCTGCTTCATCTATCTGTGCTAGCGAAAATATTTTTTTCATACAGCACAAAATTAAAAAATGAATTGGCAACAGTAGGAATAAATCTTTACCACTCATCTATATTATAGGCTAAGTATTACGATAAACCCTTAATTTCGGAATCAAGAAATTTTCACCTTAAAAAAATTAAATCGTATGATGACGAACTTTAGAAAAGTATTTCTATTAGCCGTTGTTTCCCTCACTTGTTTTGCTGCCAATGCACAGAAGAAAAAGAAAAAGGATGACGACAAAAGTAAAGTAGTTGCTGGAGCACCGGCGGTAATGCCTCCTAAGCCAGCACCTAAGAAAGGCCCTAAGCCTTATGATGAAGTTATTACAAAAAAAGCGGTAACTACAAAGGGTATGCTTATCGTACACGAAGTAGAAGACAAGTTTTATTTTGAAGTACCTGCTCGCTTGTTGAACAAAGATATTCTAGTTTTAAACAGAGTATCAAAATCATCTATCGAAAGCCCTAAAGCGTTTAATGGCTATGCTGGTGATCAGATCAATGAAAGTGTGATTCGCTTTGAAATGGGTCCTAACGACAAGCTATTTGTAAGAAAAATATCCTACAATGTAAATCCTGATAGTACAAAGCCAATGTATAAGTCTGTAATGAACAGTAATATACAACCCATTGCATTTGCTTTTGATATTGCTTCTAGTGCAGATAATGCAAAAGGTACAGGTATCGTTGTAGATGTTACTAGTGTATTAAACAGTGACAATGAAGTTTTTGGTTTTGGCCAAGGAGCGAAGACAGCATTCCAAGCTGGCACTTTCCAAGCAGATAAATCTTATGTGAGTAGCATAAAAAGTTTTCCTACTAATACGGAGATAAAAACAGTAAAAACTTATGGTAAGGCTGCCGACAGAGCTATACCAGGATTTCCACCAGCAGCACCGTCTCAGAGTACGGTAACATTAGAGTTAAATTCCTCTATGATGCAGCTTCCAGAAAATAAGATGAAGCCAAGAATTGAAGATAGCAGAGTAGGTTATTTTGGTGTAAGCTATACAGATTTTGACGTAAATCCACAAGGAGTAAAAGATGTAGGCTACATAGCAAAATGGCGCTTAGAAGTAAAGCCTGAGGATATGGAAAAATACAAAAGAGGAGAACTCGTAGAGCCAATAAAACAAATAGTGTATTATATAGATCCTGCTACACCTGCAAAATGGGTACAGCCACTAATAGATGGTGTAAATGATTGGAACGTTGCTTTTGAAAAAGCTGGTTTTAAAAACGCTATTGTAGGAAAGAGAGCACCTTCTTACCAAGAAGATAGTACTTGGAGCTTAGAAGATGCTAGAAATAGTGGTGTAATCTATAAGCCATCTGATGTAGAAAATGCTTACGGCCCTTCAACTACCGATCCTCGTACAGGAGAAATATTAGAAAGCCATATCGGTTGGTTTCACAACGTAATGAAATTATTGCATGACTGGTATATGGTACAGGCAGCTGCGATAGATCCTCGTGCAAGAAAAATGAATTTTGATGATGCACTTATGGCTGATCTGATTCGTTTTGTATCTTCTCATGAAGTAGGTCACACACTTGGCTTGCCACATAATTTTGGTTCTTCTGCAGGTGTGCCAGTAGAAAAACTAAGAGATAAAGCTTGGGTAGAAGCCAATGGTCATACACCAAGTATTATGGATTATGCTCGCTTTAATTATGTAGCACAGCCAGAAGACAATATTACTACTAAAGGTATTTACCCAAGAATAGGCGAGTATGACAAATGGAGTATAGAGTGGGGTTACAGACTTATACCAGAAGCTGCAACTGCACAAGATGAGGTTCCTATTTTAGATAAGTGGATTGAAGCAAAAGCTGGCAACCCTACTTATTACTATGGCCGTCAAGGACAGCCAGATGATCCAAGAGATCAAAGTGAGGCTATTGGCGATAATCCAATGGTAGCTTCTACTTATGGTATTAAAAACCTACAACGTATTCTCCCTAACCTTCCTACTTGGACCATCGAAGAGAATGAAGAATTTGGTTCTCTATCTAGAATGTATGATCAAGTAGTAGGTCAGTTTAGAAGATACATTGGTCACGTAGGTTACAACTTTGGTGGTATCTACGAAAACCTGAAGAAGACTAGCCAAAAAGGTGATGTGTACTCTTTTGTGAGCAGAGCTACTCAAAAAGAAGCGGCAGATTTTATGAATAAGCAAGTATTTACAACACCTACTTGGCTTATCAATAAAGACATTATAGCTAAGACGGGCAAGAATATGGCTGTTACTATTTTGTCTTTACAAGAGGCTGCTCTTGGTAGAATGCTAAGTACTACTACAATGAATAAAATGCTAGTAGCAGAAAATTCAATAGGTACTCAAGCTTATACGGTAAATGATTTATTGTATGATTTAAAGACAAGTATATTCGGTGAAGTCACTGCAAAAACTTCTATTGATAGCTATAGAAGAAATTTACAAAAAGCCTATGTAGAGCGCCTTGGAAATCTTATTAATCCCCCAAAAACAAATGGGGTGGTTGTGAATTTTGGTGGAAGAGGTACTCCTACTCTTGATGTAGATAAATCTGATATTATGTCTTATCTTAAAGGAAATGCAAGAGAGTTGAAATCTGCGGTAGATGCAGCAGCACTTAGCAGCACTGATAAGATTACAAAATATCATTTACAAGATCTTAGCGGAAGACTAAAGGATATTTTAGATCCTAAGTAAAAGAGTTTTAATAAAATGAAAACGCCGGCATAAATTAGTGCCTGCGTTTTTTATATAAATATTTTACATAGAGTCACTTAAGGAATAAACTATTTCCTTATCAGCAATACATATTTGTAAAACAATAAAGAGACGAATTGCTATTGTCGTTTTGCTTTAAACAAACTTACAAACTCATTTAGAAGTAAAGCAGATAATGCGCCTACTACAAAAATAGAAACAAACTGAATGGGTCTGATATTATCAATGCCACTTAACCTTGACAAGTTACCTACTGATAACATTAGTAATACTGCAATGATTATTCTGCGTCTCTTTTCCATAATAAGAATTTATGATAATGATTGATGATGCTTGATTCCTTTTCTAGCTATTCTAAAGGCCATAAAAAATTGAAAAACCGCTAATAAAATATAGGTGTATGGTAAAGCCTTTTTGCCCATTTGAAAAAAGTCGATGGCGACGATAAATGATAATATTCGCTCGATGGCAAAAAAACTACATCAATCCAAGGAGCTTTTTTCTCTATGACCGGATGAAGTAAAGCAACTGGCAAAAAAACTAATCCTGCAATGCCAAATAATATAAAAGACCAGTGATTAGATTCATATTTCTCGTAAGAATGAATTAGAATAACAATTGCAGCCCCAATATGAGCAACTTGTTTCCGCTTATCTTTATTTTTAATGAGTCGCCTTAGAATCATATCAAAATGATATTATATTTTCTGAGAGAATAATTTGCTGCTATCCTTACAATAAATATAAAATAAATCTAACTTATTTGCCCAACTAAATTCATTCTTTCTTTTCTAGGTAACTACTATTTCTACCCCATTAGTGTTTAGAATGTACAATGTCTCAAACATAAAAAACCCAGAAAAACTTCTGGGTCTATTAATTAACTATAATCTTTTTTCTCTAATTTCTTCTTGGCCCACCGCCTCTTTTCTCTTTCAGCGCTTTTAGTCGCTCTATCATTCTTTTCCTAAATTCTGCATCGGTTTTAAAAAACTGGTTAGTTCTATCTGCACCTAGTACTTTGATAAATCTATCTTGATATTTCTTCTTTACATTTAGTGCATTTTGTTGGCGCTCTAGCTCATTGTCATTTCTCTCAACCTCTTTAAGGTCTTTATCATATTGCGTGTGAATTGGCCAAAACCTTTGGGCTTCATCCTCTGTGAGACTAAGCTGCTTAGTCATATAAGCGACGTATAAGGCTTCTACTTTTTCAGAGTTTTGTCCGCCGCCGCCTGGCTGTGCAAATGTGGGGCTACTCACTCCCAATAAGAATACAATTGCTAGTATAAAATTTTTCATCTTTTTGTATTTTAATGTTCCGTTTTATTTCTATTCGTCTAGTAAAGAATATCCAAAATCTACTAGTTTATTATGTTTTTCCCTTTTAAAAAATCGTTGAGTGCCTCTTCGTCAAACATATAATCTTCTGCTGTTGGCAAATCTGCATCATTTATCGTAGATGCCACTAATGCAGCATTAATATTAGACCCTTTCGAAGTCATATAATCGGTAATATCAGCCTCGGTAAGTGAATTAAATACATCATCGATACTATTGGTCTTCAAAATATTATCTGCCTTTGCCATTACAGCACTATTAGAAGAAACTTGTTGGGTATTATCAAAAGCTATCGTATATATTCCCAATCCCATGAAGCCAGTTACCACTGCTGCCACTGCATATCTTAATACCTTTCTTGCGGTACCCATTTGCACAATCACTGCAGGCTGCTTACCTATAACTTTTTTGGTAATCGCTTCAATATTATTGTCAAAATAATTAGCAGGAACTGTAAATGGATGTTCGTTACCTATAGCAGCAATCGCTGGCGAAAGCTGTTTCATTTCTGCATGTACATCTACCTCGGTAGTTTCTGCCTTGATTCGTTGCATTACCGTAGCAGATAGGTTTTCAAAATATCCTGCTGGCAATGTTTGCTCTTGGCTAAGCGTATTGATTTTTCCTAATACTTCAATAGGGAGTGTTTCAAAATAACCCTCAGGCACTTCAGCCTCATTTTGTGTTTTTCCCAATACCTTTAAAGGCAACTCATCGAAATAACCTTCTGGTAATTCATTATCTTGTTCTAAAACTTTACCTAGAATAGCCACAGGCAACTCATCAAAATATCCTTCTGGCACCGTAAAAACATTGCTGTTATCTATGATGCCAAACACGGGAGATCCTATTTCTTCCTGCTCTTGCTGTATGTTATTATTGTTTTCCATCCTGCTTATAGACTGTGCTAAAGGCACATCGTTTAATGATTGAGAATAAATTCTTCAATTTTTTTCACAGCGTGGTGATAGCTCGCCTTTAGCGCTCCTTCACTAGTTTCTAGCACTTTACTCATTTCTTGGTAAGGCATCTCATCAAAATAACGCAGGTTAAAGACTGCTTTTTGCTTATCTGGCAAGGTGCTTATTGCTTGCTGTAATTTCCATTGCACTTTATTTCCATCATAATCTGTGTCAGATTTTAGGGAATTGCTTATTGGGTTGTCATCATCACTCATAGATACTGACTGGCGCTTTTTTGCCTTCTCTATGTGCGTTAGACTTTCATTAGTAGCTATACGATATAGCCAAGTATACAGCTGGCTGTCTTCCCTAAAGTTGTCTAGGCTCTTCCATACTTTAATAAACATATTTTGTATCACATCATTAGCATCCTCGTGCCCTCCTACCATTCTCCTTACGTGCCAGTATAGGCGCTCCTGATACTTCTTCATTATTTTAGTAAAAGCCCTTTCTTTGGTTGATTCCTGCTTAAATTCTACTAAAAGTTCTAAATCGTCTTGTTGTTCTGCCATAATTATAGTTGTAGGGCGAAAATACTAAATTAGTATTTAGTACTTAGTATTCAGTATTTAGACAAAAGCAATAGCTTTAAATTATGGTGGTGAGTTGTAAATGGTGAGTTTTTTAGACTCAGATCCACTTTCTAGTTTTCAGCAAATTATAATTTTTGTAAAATCAAATCTAAACTTCTAACCGTCTAAACCCTCTAAACTTCCTAAACTCTAAACTCCTAAACTGCTAAACCCTAAACTCCTAAACTCCTAAACCCCCTAAACCCCCAAAACCCTCTAAACTTCAAACCTCCTAAACTGAGTTCCTCTAAACGTCTCAACCTTCGTACCTTTGTATTGTTTTTAAAACTACTAATATTCTCTATATAATATGGCAGATACACAAGAAACGCTTGCCGAGGTCATTATCAAATTTGCCGGCGATAGCGGAGACGGAATGCAACTTACAGGCAGCCAATTTACCAACAACAGTGCCCTACTAGGGCTAGACCTTGCAACTTTCCCAGATTTTCCTGCGGAGATAAGGGCCCCAATAGGTACCCTTCCAGGTGTGAGTGGTTATCAGCTACGCATAAGCACAGATCCTATATATACACCTGGAGATGAGTGTGATGTGCTAGTAGCTATGAATGCTGCTGCACTAAAAGTGAATCTTTCTGCACTTAAAAAAGGCGGGAAAATCATCGCTAATACTGATGGCTTTGATACTAAAAACCTTCGCCTTGCTAATTATCCAGATGGCATCAACCCTTTAGAAGACGATAGCCTTCAAAATTATGAGGTCATTCTAATGGATGTTACCAAGATGACTAGAGAAGCCCTCAAGGATTTTACAATGGGGACAAAAGAAAAGGATAGGGCAAAGAATATGTTTGTGCTCGGTTTCCTTTATTGGATGTATAATAGAGATATGGATAATACCATCAACTTTCTTACAGAGAAGTTTGGTAAAAAACCAGAGATTTTAGAGAGTAATGTAAAGGCATTAAAAACAGGATATAATTACGGAGATACTACAGAGACATTTACCGAAAGGTACACTGTAGCCAAGGCAAAAATGGCTCCTGGAATTTACAGGAGTATAATGGGCAATCAAGCCTTATCATTTGGTCTTGTAGCTGCCAGTAAAAAAAGTGGATTGCCTATTTTCTTAGGTACTTATCCTATTACCCCGGCATCTGATATACTGCATGAGCTCAGTAAATTGAAAACCTTTTCTGTACGTACTTTTCAGGCAGAAGATGAAATTGCTGCAATAACTAGTGCTATTGGTGCTAGCTATGGTGGTTCGCTTGGTATAACTAGTACGAGTGGTCCGGGTATGGCTTTAAAAGCAGAAGCAATGGGACTTGCAGTGATGTTAGAGATTCCGTTGCTAATCATAAATATACAGCGGGGCGGTCCAAGTACAGGCTTACCTACCAAGACCGAGCAGAGCGATTTGCTTCAGGCTTACTACGGTAGAAATGGCGAGTGTCCTATGCCAATAGTAAGTGCATCATCGCCTAGCGATTGTTTTGAAGCAGCTTACGAAGCAGTGCGAATTGCAGTACAACATATGACTCCAGTTATATTACTGAGCGATGGTTATATTGCCAATGGTGCTGAGCCTTGGAGGTTCCCTAAAGAGGAAGATTTGGCTACGATTAAAGTTGAGTTTAAAAAAGAATTATGGGATGGGGAAGAAGTTTTTCACCCGTATGTCAGAGATGAAAATCTGGTGCGTCCTTGGGTAATTCCTGGTACGCCAGCAATGGAGCATAGAATAGGCGGCTTAGAAAAACAGAACATTACAGGTAACATTAGCTACGACCCAGAAAACCATCAGCTGATGGTAAAAATAAGGGAGCAGAAAATAGAAAATGTAGCTAAAAATATTCCAGAGCAAAAGTTAGATAGTGGTCCAGAAAAAGGAAAACTATTGATTCTTAGCTGGGGTAGCACGTATGGCTCTGTGAAAAGTGCTTGCCGCACGCTGCATGCAGATAATGCGGATGTGGCACACGCTCACATAAGGTATATGCGTCCGTTCCCTAGCAACCTTGGTGATATTATAAAAAATTATGAGAAAGTACTTATCCCAGAATTAAACAATGGACAGCTCATTAAAATCATAAGAGATAAATACAATGTGGATGCTAAAGGATATAATAAGATAATGGGCATTCCATTTACAAAGTCAGAATTGATGGAAGAAATAAAAACGATTTTAAAAGATTAAAATAGAAGTAGATGTTCTGCTAATTCATCAACATAGAGCATAACATTTATTTAAAATACCTTTATTAAAATATAGAAGATATTCAATGGATAAAAATTTTAACCCAGATAAGCAACATACACTAGCAGCCGTTGCTAGTATAGAAGGAACTGGATTGCACACTGGCATCAATGTAATGATGCATTTAAAGCCTGCCAATGTAGGTTTTGGTATTCAGTTTCAACGTATAGATCTTGAGGGAACTAACCCTATAAAAGCAGACTGTGACTTAGTTACAGATACAAGTCGTGGTACTACATTAGAGCAGGGTACTGTAAAGGTGAGTACAGTAGAGCATTTACTCGCTGCGCTTGTGGGAATGGGTATTGACAATTGTTTAGTAGAATTAAATGGGCCTGAGATACCAATTATAGATGGTAGCAGTGAGCCATTCATAAAAATTATTGCAGAAGCAGGAGTGCAAGAGCAAGATGCGGCTAAGGCTTGGTACACTATAGATACCAACATCGTTTTTTATGATGAAGCAAAGAATGTAGAAATGACCGCCTTGCCATCGAGCAAATATGAGATTACTACTTTGATAGATTTTAATAGTCCGGTATTAGGAACACAACACGCAGCTTTAAAAGATCTAAAAGATTTTAATAAAGAGATTGCGCCTTGTAGAACATTTTGTTTTTTACACGAGCTAGAAGCCTTGCTAGATAATAATTTGATCAAAGGCGGTGATATTAATAATGCCATTGTAATAGTAGATAAGCCGGTAAGCGAAGAAGAAAAAGCACGACTTGCAAAAGCATTTGGTAGGGATGAAATAGATGTAGATAGTGGAGGGTATTTAAATAATCTTGAACTAAGGTTCCCTAATGAAGCTGCTCGTC
>JBBRHK010000030.1:0-13442 GCA_038222815.1 Chitinophagales bacterium | reverse complement strand
ATACTTTAAACTCAACATTTTGCAAGCGAGCTTTGCCATTAAAGCCTTGCAAGATGAGTCGCTGATAAGTTATAGCGAGCTTTCTTTTAAACCATCAACTGTAGGATTTATTTGCAGCAGGGAAGACTTACAAATATGCTTACAAGCTAGCCCAGAACTTAGTGATACCGTGAATGGACTATTGAGAAGCTATGAAGGCATCTTCGATTTTCCCTGTACCATTTATGAAACGCTACTGGCAAAATTATGTAAGCAGCCCAAAGAAAAAATTGTAGAGCAATTACTGCAGTTGAACGCCATGCAAATTATTGCGTATAAACAGAGTACAGATAAACAACAAATTTACCTTTTAGAAAATAGAATGTATGCTGATAGCTTTAAGATAGATATTGAAAAATTACATATTAGAAAATCATTTTATGAGGAGCGAGTAGCGGGAATGATTCAGTACGTTACTAATGCTACAAAATGTAGAAATCTACAAATAGCAACATATTTTGGAGATGATAATATATTACCTTGTGGGGTATGTGACAGCTGCATAGCCAACAGAAAAGATGGTGCAAAAGAAAACAGCTATGCGTACATCACAGCAGCCATTAAAAAGATATTACAAGATGGAGATTGCAAAATAGAAGGATTGGTTAAAGAATTAAGATCAAGTAAAGTAGAGTTAATATGGAGTACAATTAAGCTTCTCGAAACAGAATTAATAATTGAGAGGAAAGACGACCAAACCATAGGACTTAGGCCATTGAGAAAGTAAAGGGCAAAAAAAAGGGACCAAGATAAAAATCTAGCCCCGCTCTAAAATCCAATATCCTATGAAAAACCGTCCACAAGATAAAGAGTTAAAAGTTATCAGCCAAACTTTTAAAGATTATTTTGTAGCTAAAATCCTACATTTTTAGTAAATTTTATCTCAAATAATTTATAACTATTTGATAAGCAATATTTTATAAGTTTTATTTTAACTTTATTTTTATTTTATTTCTTTAAAAGAAACTTTTCTTATTACTACATCCTCTATCGCTAAATGACTTGGAAGACTTCTTGAAATGTCCTTTAAATTATTCAATTAATCCATACTTTTTGCATTATTTAATGGTCAGCCTGAGGCACTAATAAAGGCTTTTAAGTTCTTTGAGATGACACTTTTTAAACTTTAAAGCCGTCAGGCTGAGCCTGTCGAAGCCGGTATAATATTGATACTCATTTAATTATAAAGTGTGTCATTAGCAGCCTGTCGAAGGCGAGTAAATGAGAGGTCTTTCTACATCTAATTAATTAGTAAAAATCCGGGTTCGACAAGCTTACCCTGACGAGCCTTTATAATCTAAATCGGTAAACAGTGGGTTCAATTAATTTTAAAAAGAAATTTTTATAAAAAACTCGAGATATACAGTCTCTAACATAGTTTTCTACCATTAGGGATATACTGATTTGCTACTTTTAATCGTCAGCCTGAGCCTGTCGAAGGCGGGTATTAAGTGTAGTTCCGAGATAGTAATTTTAACCTCTCCCATTCTTCATTTATGAGGGCTTGTTTTTTCTTTCTACTCCAGCCTTTTATTTGCTTTTCTAACGCTATAGCTTGTTTGATATCATTAAACTCTTGGCAATATACTTGCGTAAGTGGTCTCCTTTTAGATGTATAAGAGCAAGAATCAGAATGGTTATGTTCTTCTAATCTTCGGGTAATATCATTAGTAACCCCAGTGTAATAAGAACCATCACTACACAATAAAATATAAAGAACGATTTCTTCATTCCCAATTAGTTTTCTTGCTCGCAAGATTATGAATTGGTTACAATTAGCATCGCATCTATTATCAATATTTTAAAAGAAACTCTTCTTTGTACTACGTCCGCCGAGGCCTAGAGCACCTAAAAGACTTCTTACAATTGTGTTTCCTGCCGTTCTTGCAATGCTCTTTACTACACTATTTCCCGCAATCTTCTCCAATGTAGTAGCCTCTGGTTTAGCAGCTCTTCCTTTAGGCGCAGCAGCAGCTGCTCCGTTCGCAGCAGCCTCAGCTAATTTTGCATTTAAAATTTCGTAGGCACTATCACTATCTACTATTACATTATATTTTTTTATCAATGGACTGGCATCATTTATGGCTTTCAGCTCCACGTCGCTCAGTATGTCCATTCTGCTCCGAGGGCTAAGCAGCATCGTATGTACAAGCGGTGTAGGAATTCCTTTTTCGTTCAGCATTGTTACTAGCGCTTCTCCAATTCCTAGTTGTGTGATTAAATCTTCCGTTTTATAGTACGCCGTTTCTGGGTAGTTATCGGCAGTTTGTTTTATTGTTTTTCTATCTACGGCAGTAAATGCTCTTAGGGCGTGTTGTATTTTAAGTCCAAGTTGTCCGAGAACTGCAGCAGGCACATCCATTGGATTTTGGGTACAAAAGAAAATACCCACACCCTTACTTCTGATCAATTTTACAACTGTTTCTATCTGCTCTAGCAGGACGGTACTTGCTTCTTGGAAAATGAGATGCGCTTCATCTATAAACATCACTAGTTTCGGTCTGTCAAGATCTCCTTCTTCTGGTAGCGTGGCATACAACTCTGCTAGCATTTGCAACATAAAACTAGAGAAAAGCTTAGGCTTATCTTGCATATCCGTAACCCTCAGCACATTTATCATTCCTCGCCCATCATTACTGATGCGCATCAGATCATCTACCTCAAAACTTTTTTCGCCAAAGAAAATATCAGCCCCTTGTTGTTGTAACTCTATCACTTTTCTTAGAATAGTGCCTGTGCTACTCGTACTTATTTTGCCATACTGCTGTTCTATTTCAGCTTTTCCTTCATTGCCGAAATACTGAAGCACTTTTATAAAATCCTTTAAATCGAGCAGTGGCAATGCATTATCATCACAGTATTTAAAGATGACAGATACAATTCCACCTTGAGTATCATTTAACCCTAAAATTTTACTTAGCAGTACCGGGCCAAATTCAGACACAGTAGCTCTCATTGGCACACCATCTTTACCAGTAAGCGTCAGCATTTCAGACGGGTAACTCGCAGGACTCCACTCCTTATTCATCGCTGTATATCGCTCTACAATCTTTGAGTTTGAACTGCCAGGAGCCGCAATACCGCTAAGATCTCCCTTGATATCTAAGACCAATACAGGAACACTTGCATCGCTTAGTATCTCACTGAGCACCTGTAAGGTTTTGGTCTTTCCGGTACCTGTAGCGCCGGCAATAAGTCCGTGCCTATTCATCATTTTTAGCGATAAGCTTACCGGCGCTTCCGCCACCACTGCACCATCAAGCATTGCAGTACCTATAGCTACCGATTCAGATTTGTATTGATAACCAGCGTTGATATCTGCTATAAATTGTTCTTTATTTGCCATTATATAATATTTAAGGATGTAATATAAAACTTTGTAGGTTTTGTAAAGCTGCTTTCTTAGAAACCAGTATTTATTGACTTTAATACCACCCTTCACTATCTAATTCCGCTTATAATAAAATGCTGACATTGCTTTATGCCCTGTTCTTAATTTAGTATCTTTCACCCACTTTTTTACATTAAAATATCAATTAATAGAAATCCCTCAATGTACATTTTAACTAAATGTTTTTTAAGGTAAAAAAGCAGTATTCACCTTACAAACAAAAAAACAACCGAATGAAACAACAATTTCTTCTTTTTGGTCTAGTATGCTTAGGCTTATCTGCATCTGCGCAGAAGATAGAATTTACCGAGTACAAATTAGATAACGGTTTAGCGGTAATTCTACACCAAGACAAATCTGCACCAGTAGTAGCAGTAAGTGTAATGTACCATGTAGGTAGTAAAGATGAGGATACTGCCCGTACAGGCTTTGCTCACTTTTTTGAGCACCTATTATTTGAAGGAAGCGAAAATATAAAGCGTGGAGAATTTATGAATATTGTAAGTGCCAATGGTGGACAAAACAATGCCAACACTTCTCAAGATCGTACTTTTTACTATGAGCGCTTTCCTAGCAACCAACTGGAAACCGGCTTATGGCTAGAGAGTGAGCGTATGCTTCACCCTGTAATCAATGAGATAGGTGTAAAAACACAAAATGAAGTAGTAAAAGAAGAGAAGCGCCTTAGGGTAGATAATTCTCCTTATGGTAATTTTATAGGAGAGATTATGAAGCGCCTATTTGTAAATCATCCTTACAGATGGGTACCAATAGGCAGTATGGAGCATTTAGATGCAGCTACTCTTGGAGAGTTTCAAGCCTTCAACAAGAAATTCTATTCGCCAAAGAATGCGGTCTTGGTAGTTACTGGAGATTTAGATATTAATAAAACAAAGGCTTTAATAAAAGCTTATTTCGAGCCAATACCAGGTGGGCAAGAGGTGATCAAACAAAAATTTGTAGAGCAGCCTATCACAAAAGAAATTATAGATACCGCTTACGATAACAATATTCAACTACCGGCTATAATGGCTGCCTACCGCATTCCAGGAATGACTAGTGCAGAGAGCCAAGCTTTAACTATGGCATCTGCTGTACTAAGCCAAGGTAAAAGCAGTAGGATGTATTCAAAGATGGTGGATGATAAAAAGAACTCTGTACAAGTAGGATCTATTAGCTTAGCGCTAGAAGATTATGGTGTTTATATTACCTATGCATTACCTAATGGCAATGTTCCTTTAGATACTTTACTTAAAGATGTAGATGATGAAATAGTAAAGCTTCAAACAACTTTAATATCTGAAGACGAGTTTAAAAAACTACAAAATCAATTTGAGAATAATTTTATAGGTGCTAATAACACGATGCTAGGTGTAGCAGAGAACTTAGCAAGTGGTTATACTTTCCATAACAACACTAATTATTTGAATACAGAGCTAGAGCTTATAAGAAAAGTAACTAGAGAAGATATACAAAGCGTAGCTAAGAAATATATGAACAAAAATCAAAGAGTAGTGCTGTATTACCTACCGGGTAATGGCAAGAAATAATATTTGATCAAACAGAATTTTAAGAATAATAAAAAATATAAAATATTTACAAATGAAAAATATATTTCTTCTCATAGCATTAGCCTTCTCTACTGTGATGGCGACTGCTCAAGTAAAAATAGACAGAACAAAACAACCAAAACCAGGGCCAGCGCCTGTCATAAGTTTTAAAAATCCCGTTACCTATACTATGGCCAACGGTATTACAATATTAGTAGTAGAAGACCATAAGCTACCTAAGGTAAGCGCATCCCTTACAACCGATCTTGGTCCTGTATTGGAAGGCGATAAGGCAGGAATGTTTTCGCTGATGAGTCAGATGATGGAAGAGGGCACAAAGAGTATGGACAAAGCTACTTACGATATTGCGGTAGAGCAGATAGGTGCTGACGTGAGTGTAGGAGCAACAGGTTCATTTGCTAGCGGACTTACTCGCTATTTTGAAACAGCTTTTCGTCTTATGAGCGATGCTATTCAAAACCCAGCTTTTCCTCCTGCTGCACTAGAGAAACTAAAGAGCCAAACTATTACAGGTTTAAAAAATTCTGAAAAAAGTGCCGCAACAGTTGCAGGTCGTACATTGAGTGCATTGAGTTATGGAAAGAATACAGCACAAGGTGAGTTTTCTACTGTAGAATCTGTACAATCTGTAACGATTGCTGATATTAAAAAAGCCTACGAAACCTATGTAAGCCCAAGCAGAACGTATCTAACTTTTATAGGAGACATCACACCAGCAGAAGCTAAGGTAATGGCAGAAAAATATTTAGGAAATTGGAAAGGTCCAAAGCTTTCTTTACCAGCTATTGCTAATGTAGCGAATCCAAAAAAATCGGAGATCAACTTTATAGATATGCCTACTGCTGTGCAAGCACAAATAAATGTGGGTAATCTGATTAGCAACCCAATGAATAGCAAAGATTATTTCCCATTACTATTAGCGAATCAAATTCTAGGTGGTGGAGCAGATAGTAAATTATTTGTAAACCTTAGAGAGAAGCATGGCTTCACTTATGGCAGTTATTCTAATGTGGGAAGTGGTAGGTTTCAAAGTTTATTTAATGCAAGTGCTGCTGTAAGAACAGATAAAGCAGATAGCGCTGTTGCAGAAATCATTAATGAAATTCTTGCAATGAGAGACGGAAAAATCACTGATGAGCAATTGGCTACTGCAAAAGCTAAATATGTAGGTGGCTTTGCACTACAAATGGAAGACCCGGCTACCAGTGCAAGATTTGCTAGCAGTATTTTAATCAATAACTTACCTAAAGATTTTTACAATACTTACTTACAAAAAATAAATGCAGTAACTATTGATGATATTAAGAAAGTAAGCAAGGCATACTTTAGCGAAAGCAATAGCAGAATAGCCATTGTAGGAAACGGAGAAAAAATTATTCCTCAGTTAATCAGACTAGGTTATCCAATTAAGAAATATGACATTTATGCCAATCCAATTGCGGATGAAGTAAAAAATGCTACAATTGCTACCACGCCTGCTACTACGGATAAAGTGAGTGCTTATGATGTAGTGCAGAGGTATCTTAAAGAAATAGGCGGTAAAGATGAGTTGATGAAAGTAAAAACAGTATCTGTAGAATTGGAAATGGAAATGATGGGAAGAACCATTAATGGTAGCGATAAAAAAATGGTTCCAAACAAAACTTCTACAGAAATGAAAATGGGTGAAATGACAGTTTACAGAAAGGCTTTTAATGGAACTACTGGGTATGCAATGCAACAGGGTCAAAAAGCAGATTTTGATTTAGACGAATCTAAAGAAGCAGCAGCAGTGAAGGGAATCTTTGACCAATTGTATTATACTAGCGGCAGTGGTTATGCAGTAGAATATATTGGTGGAGGTAAAGTGGGTAATGAAGCAACTTACAGACTAAAAGTGAAATCTCCACTTGGAAAAACTTCTGTAGAGCAGTATAGTACTAAGACTGGTTTATTACTTCAGGTTGAGTCAACTGAAAAGGCTGGTGAGGAAGAAGTAGATATGACAGTTACTTACAGTGATTATAGAAAAGTAGGTAATGTGATGATGCCTTTTAAAATACTAAGAAGTGCAGGTGGTCAAGATTTTGATATGAGTGCTACTTCAATAAAAATAAATGAAGGCGTAACAGAAGAAGATTTCAAATAGATATTTTTTAATGAACTTAAATCCCAGTTGCAGAAAATGTAACTGGGATTTTTTATATAACAAAAAAGATAGGCAATATAAAAGCCGCAGTAAAAACTGCAGCTCTTAAGTAGTCGTTAGGTTTGATTCTAATGAGGGACTACCTGATTTTTCATTATAACAGTTAGAAAGAATGTAGCACTCTAAATAACCATAAAATAAAATATTCTAAACAATTATAAACAATCAATAAGAACACTAGTTTTAAAAATAAGACAGGGAGAGATAATCGCTTAAAAATCAAGGATTACTGCCCAGGTGGTAACAATTCAGAAGTATTGGAATAGGAGTCATTAATAAAAATGATAACGTAAATATAACGGATGTAGTCGAAATAAAAAAGCAGATGTTGATAAGTAATACGAGTCTGCTTGAAAAAGGTATAATTCAATAATACCAAAGCTCCATTAGCACCTCTCAGTTGTTTATTAGAATAATGAGATACTTATAGCTGTTCCTATTGCGCTGCGATAAGCTGACGACTATCGGCATCCTATCTCTATCAATAGCAAGGGACTTCTACTATTGCACTCTATGGGCTTCGGGTAATTGCAAAGCCCATGTTTCCAGCTAAGAGGAATTCTTTAAATCGCCCAGTAGTTTAATCAATTCAATTTCTTCTAAAATCATTCGATCTACGTTTTCCCCTTGCGAATGCCATTTTACAAGACGAATCATTCCTTCAGAAATTTCTATACCCGTAATATCACCGTCAGAAAAGCAACAACAGCCAGTGTTAAAGTAACAAGGCTTTATATTTTTTGCACTAGTTTTTATCTTGGTTTCTGGATGATTATAATACCTGCCACTAGCAAATACAGGCTGATGGGTGTGACCAGTTACGAGTAAAAGATTTTCTGTTTCGTTACTCCACTCGTGCATCATCTGATTGTGCTCATTCCGTAATGAATAGTCCTTACTAGGCGAATTTATATTAAGCCTAAGGTAGCGCTGTATAGGCATCCAAAGGTGTGCTACAATCCAAGTGCTAAAAGCATTATTATCACTCATTAAGTCCCCTTGATGTCCGTGGGTGAGAAACACCTCAACGGTATCATTAGCATTTTTCAATTTTAGGATTATCCCCTCTTGCACTTCTAAGGGCATCGTAAAATAATTTCTTAGTAAGAATTGCACGTCTAACTTATTCTTCCATAGGATATCGTGATTGCCAAAAGTCCTGTAATATCGATTGGGTTGAAAAGCGGCTTCAGCTGCCAATGCATCAATATTTTGTGGTAAGATTTGCGATGCGTTAAATTTCCATAGCTCTTCGCTATCACCAAGATTGACAAACGAAAAATCCTCTTTGTTGTAATGCGCAAGCGCAGCTATATAGGTCTTTTCCGAAGCAATAAAATCATCGGCCCAGCTCTTATTTCCTTTATGTTGATCGCTGAAGATGATAAATTTAGCAGAAGCTGCATCCCCTTCTAAAATGATACAACTATTATCATTCGGCTTACTGGCTATTTCATATAGAGCAGTAAGAGATTTAAAAACCATCTCTTTCTTTGGCTTGGCAGAGAGCTTATTACCCATCCAAGTAAGTGGCTTAGCAAATAAATATCTCAGAAATTTCCTCAATTCTCTTTACTTTTTTTAGGTAGAAAGTATTTTCCTATGACCGGCGCAGCTATTAGTTCGTGCTTTTCTACAAGACCAATAAAATAAATAAATCCCGCAAAAAGTATCGTTCCTATAATCATCATAATAATATCTGATTCAATGAAGTTATTTACTCCTGCATAGATACCGTATAGCGCAATCACAATTATAATATAGGCCAACAGTTTTTTCCAAGCATAAGGAATTGGATAGGCTTTCTTGCCCCACACATAACTTATGACCATCATGGTACCGTAACAAAGCATCGTAGCCCAAGCACAGGCAATATAGCCGTAGGTAGGAATGAACGCATAATTAATACCCAATGTGACTGCTGTCCCTATAAGCGTGATGTAGGCACCTACACTTGTTTTATGACCAAGCTTGTACCAAATAGAAAGATTAAGATAGATACCTAAAAACATATTGGCCAGCAAAAGCAATGGGACTACAGAAAGACCAATCCAGAATTTTTCATCAATAAAATGTTTCCAAATAGGCAAGTAGAAAGCCACGAATAAAAACATCATACATACTACGATTACAAAAAACTTCATTACCCTAGCATATACTTTTTGCGGATTTTGCCCTTGAGCTTCTTTAAAAAAGAATGGCTCTGCACCCATTCTAAATGCCTGAATAAATAAAGTAATCAGAATAGAAATTTTGTAACAAGCACTATAGATACCTACCTGTTCCCGTTTCTCAATAGCGGAGCCTGGCCACAGCCATTCTAGCATTCTACGATCAAAAGTTTCATTGATTACGCCACCAAGACCAGCAATGATGAGAGGCATTGAATAAATCATTATTTTTTTCCAAAGCACTTTATCAATCTTAAACTGCATTTGCAGTACTTCCTTAAATAAAAGCAAGTAGGTAATAGCAGCTTGAAACAGATTAGCTAACACCACATAATAAACGCCGTTTTTTGATGCGTCATAAAATAGCGTGCATACAGAACCAGAGTCATTTGCAATTTGCCTTGGGCAAAACCAAAGAAAAAATAAGGTAAACCCAATATTAATCACGATACCTATCACTTTTATAAGTGCATACATTTTCGGCTTACTGTCTAATCTTAGCTTTGCAAAAGGAATGGCAGATAGTGTATCTATCATTATAATGAGGACACTCATAAAAATGAGTTCTGGTAAATCTGCTACCCCCGCCCATACTGCCACTGTCTTATAAAAAAATAGCATAATACCTCCCAATACCAATGTGCTGATAATGACAGAGGTTCCTATTGTGTTGTACACATCTTTTTCGTTTCCTTCGTCCTTACGAGCAAATCTAAAGAAGGCCGTTTCCATACCATAAGTAAAGAGTACATTGAAGATGGGAATAGCAGCGTATATCAGAGACATAACACCATAATTCGCTCTAGTAAATATGTTAGTAAGAAAAGGGGTAAGTAGATAATTAAGAAACCTTGCAGCAATAGAGCTTCCTCCATACCATAACGTTTGCCCTGCTAGTTGTTTTAGTTTACTCAAAATAGAATTGTGATTGCTGTAAAAATAAGGTCAATTTATTAACCTTAGACATTGCGTGAGCGAATTCGCATTTTTAAATTCTATACAGCTTGTTAATCACTAGCAATGCAAGTCAGACTTTTTAATTTTCAAATAATAGATTAAATTTCAAGATCTTGATTCTCTTGCATCATAACTGTCTTCCTTCCACCATAACCGTATTTTAGTCTAATTCTTATGTCGCTCCTTGCCGCTGGGCATCGTATTTGCGCCGCCGCTGTGAAATATAGGTCGTCGCAATATGCCCTGCGGGGCATTGCGCCTTCTTTTGCTTCGCAAAAGCCTATCTTTCAAGGCGGCTCTGCAAATACTGGTAAAGGTTTCTAAAAGTATTTTGTTTGAGACACTAAGCATTTAGGCAAAAAATATATTAATTAGTATAAGCGACTAGTGAATTTGCATCACAGAAAAAATACCGACAAACGAATCGCCTGATTAATGCTTATAATTTATTAGCGCATCTGGCGCAAATCGTTTGTTTTTTGTAAAGCTGGTATCCGTAAGTGTGTACAAAAAATAAATCAATTGATTTTTTTGTAGCGCGGTCATTTGTATTTTCCTTTTTAGTCTAGAGTCAATATCATTTCTCGAAGTATCCAAATTCATATAGTGATTGATGGCTTCATCTACACTATAAAATCTACCATCGTGCATATAAGGATACGTGAGCTGTATGTTGCGCAGGCTAGGAATTTTAAATGCCAAAGAATCTGCAGCGTTGCCGCTAATGTCCATTTTGCCTTTATCGCCTTGCCTATTTATTGGCAGTCCATTATTGGCAAAGCCATTGGTTGTGAATAGCGGCTCTTGGTGGCAACTATTACAATTCTGCAAAAACATTTTATAGCCATTCGCCTCAAAACTAGTGAGCGTATCTTTCCCTGCCTTCACTCTATCATACTTACTATTACTACTCACGAGCTGCCCTACAAATTGTGTCAATGCTTTTAAAGTCCTACTCGTGGTGATGTTACCATCGCCATAAGCTTTTTGATACATTGGCTTATAGCTCGGATCAGCTGCTATTTTTCTCAACACATTCTCTAATGTTTCGCCCATTTCATTTGCAGCTGTGATGGGATTGATGGCCTGCATTTCTAAATTTTTCACTCCGCCGTCCCAGTGAAAAGAAGTCATCCACGCCAGGTTAAATAAAGCAGGTGCACTTCTGCTCGTTAAGGTATCTGATACGCCGTGACTATAATCATGATCGAAAGTAGAGAACGCAGCAAAATTCTGATGACAGCTTCCACAACTCGTTGCATTATCGCTGCTCAATGCCCCATCATAAAATAATTTTTTTCCAAGAAGAAATCCTTCTTCTGTTGGCGAATTATCTTTAAAAATATCTCCCGAAGGTGCAGGCCAACCGACTGGTATTTTTAAGGGCAAGGGCGTTGTGACAAAGCCTCCAAGCATCTGAGTATTTTTAATCAAAAAACCACACAGCGCCGTAGCAGCAATTAAAGACACCAACACAAGATAATATGTGTGCCTAGTCTTCATTTTATTCTTGCAGATTTTACAGCCGCCATCACAGCATATATAGTAAGCGCAGCAGATAAAACTAGGACTACTAGCAATGCCCAGTTATCCATCTTATTCCCTTCATTAAATACCGCAGTGCAAATAGAAATAACGCAAATCATTAAAATAAACCCCACGATAGCATTTACTATAAACAACATTTTTACACTTGCCTTATACAGTTTCGCAGCATTATGCTCCGTAACTTTTTGTGCGTAATTAAATATGTGCGGATATTTTGTGAGCCAGTTAATTCCCAAGACCAACATTGTAGCAATTACAGGTAAAAGAAAAATAGTTTCTCTTGCACCAAAGTTGTTAGGATTTCCTGCTGCATCAAAGTGAATAGGAATCCTAGCCGGGAACTTATTGTAATAGTACAAAGCCAAAGCCCAGCAAACGATAACGGCCAAGAATGAAATCATTTGCGCCGCTTTCATCAAGCTGTCTTTTTCTATTGTTATATGTGGTCTATCTTCCATCAAATTATTTTTTTATTGTAAAAAGTTTTGGAAATAAGGAGGAGATTGCAAGGGCACCAAAACCTTCTTTCATTACTAACAATCCTTCTGCATCCGTGACTCTACTGTCAAAAAAGTGAACTAGGTTTACGGAAACCTCTGGAAGGAAGTGATTAGTTTTATCAATTAGAACCTTTTTAAAGAATGGTAAAATAATTTTCTTTTTAGTATCATTTTGCCCAGCAAAACCTCCAATGTGATATTGAAAACGTTCTGCTTCTCTATTTACAATTTGCGTTTCACCTTCCAATTTGAAGTGAATATATCCAGTATTCCAAGCCCAATACATACCGTTTAATGGGTCAAGGTCACCATCTTGCGCCCCACTCATATGAATACTACTATCAATACCTAGCGTAAATTTCACGCCAATATAATTTGATGAAGGTAGCTGCAATACAATACTGTCTTTGCCAAATGCATCAATTAAAAAAACACCTGGAATAGCAATTAGCTTATCATCTGCTTGCACTAGCTCCAAATGGCTGATGTAATATTTCCACTTTTTAATTTTGTATTTTTTAGCCTCGGTAAAAGCCACGACTTTATCTTGTTCTATTTTTTGCTCATTGGCAATATGGTCAAAATGCAACACCGTCGGAATCATTTTATCGCTTTCCGTCACCTGCATCAGTAATAATAAAATATAGGCTATCATAGTGTTAGTTGTTAGAAATCGATGGCTTCTTTCTGTTCGCTTTTATTTCCCCTTTCTTCTGCTTGCCGGCAAGTCTTCTTTCTTTAGCCGCTTTACTCACTCTTGTAGGTCTTCTCTTTTTTACAGGCAACAGCGCCTTATTAATCAGTTCTACCATTTTACTAGTAGCGTCTTCTTTATTACTTAGCTGACTTCGTTCTTTTTGGCTTTTCACTTTTAAGAACCCTTCCGCATTTATTTTATTCGCCAGCTTTTCTTTGACAATTTCTTTCTGTTCGGCAGATAAT
This sequence comes from Chitinophagales bacterium, assembly GCA_038222815.1. GTDB lineage: Bacteria > Bacteroidota > Bacteroidia > Chitinophagales > Chitinophagaceae > Ferruginibacter. The sequence continues at coordinate 135 of JBBRHK010000030.1, read as the reverse complement.
AATAGCGACGCTTCAAGTTCCCAAGCAGCTTCTACCATCGTTTCTACCTTATTTACATTTTGTCCGCCGCTGCCGCCGCTTCTCGCCGTGCTGTAGGTAATTTCCGTCTTTATATCGTTAATCGTAAGCATCTAC
>JBBRHK010000029.1:0-13457 GCA_038222815.1 Chitinophagales bacterium | reverse complement strand
AGGACTTGGTAAGATATATGTAGCTGGGTTTACCTTTGAGAATGTACAACGCATAGTAGCTTCAAGATTCCAAAGTGTTACGCCTCCTGGGACTAATGTGCAAGTTACACTTGGGCAGCCAAGAACGATCAATGTAAATGTGGTTGGTGAGGTACAAAAGCCCGGGCCAATTACCGTTTCAGCATTTAGCAATGCATTCAATGTAATAGCTCTTGCCGGTGGCGGTAATGAGTATGCAGATTTAAGAAAAATAATAGTGAAGCGTAAAGGGGTTGTGATAGATGAGCTAGATGTATATAAATATCTCACCACTGGTGAATTTGGCAGAAAGCAATATTTGCAAAATGGCGATTTTGTAATAGTAGGTGTAGTGAAGAAGAAGGTATTAGCAACAGGTGAGTTTAAGCGTCCTATGTATTATCAGTTGAAAGAAGATGAGGGTGTAAAAGCATTGCTCTTCTTTACTGGCGGACTTACTCCTGAGGCACTTGCTAGTAATATGAAAGTATTGCGAAGCGAAGATGAACAACAAAAAGTGAAGGATGTGAATGCTAACGCTATTATAAGTATAAAGGGTGAGGATTTTCTTTTAAAAGATGGTGATATTGTTACGGTAGGCTTAATAAAGCCAGGCATTAGAAACAAAGTAGAGCTAACTGGCGAAGTTACTTATCCGGACTTCTATGAATTGAGGCCTAATGATAGACTCTTTGATATCATAAATAGAGCCGGCGGCGTTACAAAAAATACATATTTGAAAAAGGCTTTTATTTTCAAAGGTGCCGGAGATTCTACAAAGCTTAATTCTGATAGATTAGAAGTGGATCTTACTGCACTGAATGAAGGCAATTTCAGTAGTCTTAATAACATTAAATTAGAGCCAAATGATAGAATATTATTATTCTCGGCTTCAGAATTTGTGGATGGCAATTATGTAGAAGTCTTTGGCGAGGTGCGTAAAGAAGGGAAGGTAAATAAGTATGGAGGAATGACATTGCAAGATTTGATATTTCTTAGTGGCGGCCTCAAACCTACGGCAGAATTTGGGAGGCTAGAAATTGCCAGTGTTGTAGATATCGATTCTGCAAGGGCGGGACTAAGACCTACTGCTACTAAGGTACATTCTTACTCTATAGATAGCGATTTGAATATTGACAGTGTTGCTGCAAAAGTTATTTTAAAACCTTTTGATCAAGTTTTTGTAAGAAAAAATCCAACCTTTGACTTACAACAAAATGTGACACTTAAAGGTCTCGTAAAATACCCAGGAAAATATCCAAAACTTAAACGAAATGAGCGCATTTCCTCATATATAGAACGAGCTGGTGGCTTTAAAGATAACGCTAATCTTGCTGGCGCAGTCTTGTATAGAAATAAAAATCAACTTCTAAGAGAAAACTTAGTTACTAGCAGTAGAGTTGATAGCCTAGGAAGGCCTGTTATAGATGAAGCGGAGATATTGCAAAAGAAGGCACTAAATGATGTTGTTAGTATCGACCTTGCCAAAGCTTTGAGGTATAAAAACTCTAAGCACGATTTTATATTACAAGAAGATGATATTTTAATAGTTCCAGAAATAAATCCATTTGTAAGTGTAGAGGGAAAAGTACAGTCACCATTGAAAATTAACTTTGATAAAGAACATACTAATTTACTGTATTACATCGATAAAGCTGGTGGTTTTGGTGTGAAGCCTTGGCGTAACAGGGTATACGTAAAGTATGCAAATGGTACCAGCAGAAGAACGAAAAATTTTGGGTTTTTGCATTTTTATCCAAGAGTGAGAGAAGGTTCGCTTGTGGTAGTACCAGAAAAACCGCAGGGGCAAGAAATCGCAGATATTATTAAATCATTATTTATAACGGCTGTGCCTATAGTAGTATCTGCCATTATTGTAAAAGCAATTCAATAATCATTTGACAACACAAGAACTTACAAGAAGAATTTTAAAGAGACTGTCAAATTTTTACTGGCTTGTCTTAATCATTGGCATAGGCGTTGGGATTTTGCTGTATAAATATGCGAAAGATAGTCCAGTAGAATATATAGCAGAAGCTTCATTGTATGCACTTACTACCAAAGAGGTGAGTGCTACTGGCGGCCTTATTAGTACGCTCACTGGAGGGAAAAATGATGGCATTGGTAATCTTAGTGAAGAGGCTTCCATTAGTCTTGATGAGCTTGGCAATAGCAGAACTATTAGAGAAAATGTAGCTGCTACAAAACTTCCTCAGTTTAATAACCAATCAATTGGCTCTTTGCTTATACAAAATGAAATGAAGCATCAACCTCTTCTAGGCCCTAAAATAGAGATGCCTAAGGAGGAAAAAGAGGTAATCTCTTATGGTGCGTCTATCATTGAAAAGGGGCTCACTGCCAAAACTAGTAAGGGTGATTTATTTCAAATAAGTTACACCAGTACTGCTCAAGAATTAGTATCGCCTATATCTTATGTTTTTATAAATGAGATTTCAGCTTTCTTTGTTGCTCTAAAGGTAAAGAAGGCGCAAAATGACTATGACTTTACTGTGCGCAAAATTGATTCTTTAAGGCTAGTAATGAACGCATATGATCAGCGAGCAGTAAAGCTAAGTAATTCTACAATGTTTGTTCCTCAAGGAAAAATTGAATATCAAATACCAAAAGAAAATTTAATCAATGATAAAACTAGGGTAGTAGGTATTTATAATGGAGCTGCTAACAATAAAGAAGAAGCTCTATGGAGACTTCAAAGAGCCAAGCCAATTTTAGATTTATTGGATAAGCCCGAAGCGCCATTTGAAACTATTAGAAAGTCTCCAATGCAGTTTGCAATTATTGGTTTTGTCTTAGGTTGTTTTATTGGTCTCTTACTTTGCATAGTTGATATTATATTGAAATATGCGAGAGCTCAAATAAAGGAAGTGGTTGCTGTAAGTACAGAGCAGCCTTCAGTAACATGGAATTCTACACCAGCAATTCCGGGCAATACAGCAATTGATGTTACTCCAGAAAGTGATATTTCTTCTGATAATTTAACTTAGATATTGTGCTACGATTGGCACTCTTCTTCCCACACCAAATGCTTTGGAAGAAACTCTTATGATAGGGCAAAATTGATTACGCTTGTACTCATTCATATTTACCATTTTTAGAATCCTATCTACTAGAGCACTATCAAAACCTTGAGCTTTGATTTCATCTGGCCCTTTACTTCTTTCTATATATTGGTACAAGATTTTATCTAGTATTTCATATTCGGGCAAGCTATCACTATCCTTTTGGTTGGGCCTTAACTCCGCACTCGGCGGCTTTGTAATAATATGGTTGGGAATTATTTCTTCCTTACGATTTATATATTGCGCTAGCGCATACACTTGCAACTTGTAGCAATCACCTAGCACGCCAATACCCCCAGCCATATCTCCGTACAATGTGCCATATCCGGTGGCTAATTCGCTTTTATTACTTGTATTAAGAAGTATATAATTAAATTTATTAGCAATACCCATTAGTAAGTTTCCCCTTGTTCTACTCTGTATATTTTCTTCTGCTACAGAAAACGGAAGGTCATTGTAAATAGGACTTAAGGTATCTAAAAAAGATTCATAAATATTTTTGATATGTAAAATATGGTAAGGATTTCCTAGATTTTTACTCAGCTGTACTGCATCATCTACCGAATGTGTGCTGCTATATGGGGATGGCATCAATACAGCTGTTACATTATCAGCTCCTAGAGCAGCGCTTGCCAATGCTAGCGTTACTGCGCTATCTATGCCACCGCTACTCCCTAGTATTGCTTTTTTAAACCCAAGCTTATTGAAATAATCTTTTATTCCTAGCTGTAAAGCCGCATAAACCTCAGCAATATTGAGCTGCTCTTGCAAAGTATCAGGATTGCATTCTTCTCTCGGCAATTCATTTTTAGAAGAAATAATTTCACCTTTAATTCTATCATCTTCGCCAAGTTCAAAACCTTGCAAATCCTGTTCAAAACTTTTTAATCTTCCTACAAGATTCGCATCCTTATCAAAAACCAATGAGCTACCATCAAATGTTACTTCCGTTTGACTACCTATAGCATTACAATAAAACATTGGCAAGCCATATTTTTCTACATTGGCTTTTACAATATATTGTCTATCTGCATTATGGGTATAATCAAAAGGTGAAGCAGATAAATTTATCATTAAATCCGGTTGCTGCCTAGCTAGCTCGTCCATAGGCGTAACGGTGTACAATGGATTGTCACCTATATTCCAAATGTCTTCGCAAATTGTAATGGCTAGATTTTTACCCATATAACTTACGGTCTGCCAGCTAGTAGCAGGTTCAAAATATCTATCTTCATCAAAAATATCGTAGGTTGGTAAACAAGTTTTATGTACCACTGCTTGTACTTTTTTATCAAACAGAAAATATGCCGAATTGTACAAGTCTTTACCAGTCGGCACTTCATTGATTGACGGTGCTCCTACTAGCACTGCTATACCATCTGTATACTCCCTTATTTTGTCTATTGATTCTAAACATTTATTTATAAAATCTTTAAAATAAAGAAAATCTCTTGGCGGATAACCACATACTGCTAGCTCAGAAAACACAATTAAATCTCCCCCCTGTTTTTTAGCTTCTTGAATGGCATTGACAATTTTCTCTGTATTTTTTTCAAAATTTCCGATCTGATAATTCTGTTGTGCTAAAAATATTTTCATTGTTATTTTTTATTTCTTAGTGAAAGTAAAAGAATCTATTTTTTTACTTTCTATCTTTACGAGGTACAAAGATAAATTTTGATATGCGGTATTTCCTTATATTTTTTTCGGCTATTATTTTAATGCAGAGTTGTAAAGATGCTGCTCCAGATGTTTCTAACATTAAAGTTGAACTAAAGCTACAAAGATTTGAAGAAGGGTTATTTAGTCTAGACACTAATAAGTTAGATGTTGGACTGGATAGCCTTTTAGGAGCGTATAAAGGATTCGGGGAAAATTTTGTTTGGAGGATATTGCAAGCAGATCCCAATTGGGGAAAGGATACATTGTACGATTATCTCAAGGGATTCATCAATAGTTACAGGCCAGTATATGATACTGTAAAGCAACAATTCCCAACATTTAAAAACGAGCAGGCTAGTATAGAGCAAATGCTGAGATACGTAAAATATTATTTTCCTAGTTATAATATCCCCTCAAAAATCATTACATACATTGGGCCATTGGATGGCTATGGTGATTTATTAGATACAGACGCTATAGTGGTAGGTATGCAGCACCATCTTGGAGAGAAATATAGTATGTATCAATCCGAAATGGTAAATACTACTTACCCCGCTTACATAAGTAGACGATTTACTAAGGAATATATAGATGTAAATGCCGCTAGTAACATTGTGGGCGATTTGTATCCTGCTAAAGAAGGCGATTTCACTCTGATAGAAATGATGATACAACAGGGCAAAAAATTATATCTAATGCAAAAATTACTTCCTAAAGTGCCGGCTTATACTATTATTGGATACACCAAAGATCAATGGGAGGGAAGCGAAAAAAGAGAGGATATTATTTGGGCATTTTTTTTACAAAATAATTTATTGCAAAGCAAGGATTTGAATCTTACTAAAAATTATATAGGTGACAGTCCTAAAACACAAGAGTTAGGTGAAGCATCACCTGGTAATATTGGCGCATTCTGTGGTTGGAAAATTGTAAATCAGTATATGAATAATCACTCTAGTTTATCATTGGACAAACTGATGCTCACAACAGATAATAAGATTTATCAGGAATCTAAATACAAGCCTTAGATTATTATTCTTTATTTTTAGTATCAATGATAATGGTAATAGGTCCGTCATTGATTAATTGTACTTTCATATCTGCACCAAAAATTCCTTTCTCTACATTATGGGTGCAATCTTTTTGTATCGATTCAAAAAGCTGGTTAAAAATAGGAAGTGCAACATCAGCTTTGCTCGCTTTTAAGTAGCTAGGTCTATTGCCTTTTTTAGTACTAGCGTGTAGGGTAAATTGGCTCACAAGAAGAATTTCTCCGCCTACGTCATTGACGGAAAGATTAGGTATCTGGTGTTCGTCATCAAATATCCTTAGTCCAATTATTTTTTTAGTTAGCCATTCTACATCCTCGCTATTATCTGCATCTTCTATGCCTACTAATAGGAGTAAGCCCTTGCCGATTTTTGCTACAACTAATGTATCTACTTCTACAGAGGCATTGGCTACCCTTTGTACAACGACTTTCATAGTTTCTTATTTAGTGGCCTTTACAAAATCTCTCAAATAACTACAAGTATTAAAGGCTTCATTATAAAAAGTAGTTTGCTTATAAGTTTTTGTAAATTCTGGGAAATATTTATTGTTTTTAAAATTTACAACATATTTTTTCAAACTGTTTTCATAAGTCGTATAATCGTAGCTGTCTCCGTAGCCAGGCTGCTGCTCTTGCTTTTGTGAGCATTTTGCCATCATAAATAATGCCCTTGCATTCATTTCTTTGTTACTACTTGCATCCATTGCTCTTTTAAAGTAATCGTGTGCTTTATAACAACCATAATATTCTTTTTGAAAGGAATTGGCATCTTTTGGTATGCTATAGCCATCTGAGCCGCTGCGGTAATAGGCTACAAGCTCCCAAGCGTGGCCGTAGTACGTCATATTGTACATACCCAAAGCCATTTTGTAATAATATTTATCTGCATTTGCCGCGTCATTTTTTATGAGATTTTCTAGTCGCAGCATTTCTTTTGCAAAATCCAATTTGTTTGTTGTAATTTTTTCATTACTTAACTTCTCTTCGCGGTCATACGGCAAATCAATAAATGGATTTTTTTCTATTTTCTTCTGACTATTTTTTACCGTTGATTTTGAAAACCAATTGATAGCCTGCTCATAATTATAATCTCTTAAATAAGCAGTACCAGCAAAATCTATAACATCCATCTCCTTAATACTATTATGGGAGAGAAGAAAATTATCGAAGTTCGTTTTTTTCTCTGTTGTCATTAAACTGTAAAGCGTATTTACATCTGCAGATTGTAGGTTATTATGAAGAAAATTTATACCATTACCTGAATAATATCCTCCATTTTGCGCATCTTTATTTGGCATATCTGCTGCACCCACACTTAGTGTTTCTTTTATAAAATCTTTTTGCTTGTGATATTTCTTAGCCAATACCTCGGTAAGGAAATTTCTGTAAAAGCTTTTCCATTGCTTGTATTCATAGTAATTTATAGACTTTGCTGCTTCTTTTTCTGCTTTCTCATACATCCACTTTACTGATGGCAAAATGCCTTCTTCAAATAGAGGGTCTATTTTTTCTACCTCATTTACTTTTACTAGTAGGCCAGTTAGTTGTAGCTGGTCTTTCTCGGCAGCACTAAGAGGTTGCTTCTCTGCAAGAGAAAGGTATTTTTTAGCATCTATAAGGTCTCTCCTCATATAGGCTAAGTAGGCAGCACTAATTAAATAAAAGCCTTTATCACTACCCGATACATTGGATGCAGCATCATCAAAGAATCGAATAACTTCTTTTGCATAATCCTTTTGAGCTGCAAATGCGCTATCGTTATTTAAATCGTTCCAAGTGAAATAAAATGCCTTACCCCCACTTTCTGTACTTATTGATGGTGTGAGCAACGTCTCCTCTAGTTTATTTATCTCTCTCACGGCAAGGGTTTTGAGTATAGCATTTTTACTATCTAGCAATAGTACTCTTCTCATTGAACTTAAGTCATTTCCAGTGTTGCCAAGGCCTGCCAGTGCTAGTAGATTTGCTTTTTCTGTATTGCTATTGCAAAGGCCAATGGCTTCTTCTAGTATTGTATTGTTTCTTCCGCTAGCCCATTTAAAGCTAGTATAATTAGATATCTTTTTTACATCTGTGCTGGCAAATACTTTACTAAACAGATAAGCAGATTGAGCTTCTTGTCCAGTTCTATAAAGTGCGCCGGCTTTCATTGCAAGAGATAGTTCTTGCAAAAGACTTTCGGTTTTATTTGGCGCTACATATTTATCGTAATATAGAATGGCATCTGCGGCTTCGTTATTATATAAAGCAAGGCGTATAATCTGATAACCATATTTTAATTTTATAAAATCAGTTTTAGCAGCGTTGTATAATTGTATACCGCTGAGTAATTGCTTATGCATTTTTAAACTATCTATAGGGGCGGCATCCCAGTTATTGTAGTAAGAAGTTACAAAAGGCTCTACTTTTTTTGCATACATTATATAACCTAGGGTTTCAAAGTCCTTTGAAAGCATAAAATAATTAGTCATTTCATTGCGCTTCACAGAGTCAGGGACACTAAGGGGCTTATTTTTTTCTAAATGGTAATATAGCGTGCTTAAATCTTTATAGGCATAGTTATTTATAAATGATTTTGCAGCATTAGGGCTTTTTATTTTAGAATAGCGTACCCACTCACTTGCAAGAACATCCTCTCTAGATGCAGACTCTTCCTCATCATATAAAAAACTAAATCCAGTATAGTAAAATGGCTGTAATGCCTTATTGTTTCCTAAGTCATTTTGAAAAAAACTAGTGTAGTAATCATAAGGGTCTATACCCGGCCCACAACCAATTATATTTTGTGGAAAGCTTACAAAAAAAATGCTAGCGCAGGCTACTGCAAATATTTTCCAATTCATATACATTATATTTTCTTAAAGTTAAAGAATCAAGGTGGTAGAATGCTACCGAAAGGCTATCTGAGTTAATTTTTTTAGATAACATATTCGCAGCTCTTAATATAGTCGGGTATTCGCTTCTTTCAAATCTTAATTGGTCGTTCTTAAGAAAAGCAATACCATTTAAAATAGTATCTTTTTTAATGATACCTATAGTATTATTTTTCTCCGAGGCAAATCCCTGATATGTTCTTTGATTGTCTTGAATGAGACCTTTAAATTTATTGTTTCTGAACAATACAATCCAGTCAAATAATGGTAAGGCAATATCAAGTGGTAGCGGGTACTTATCTAATGCAGCAATATATTTTTCTGTTTCCTCAAGGTCAAGTATAGAGTTTTTGCTACTCGGGTTTCTTAGGTTGCCCATATTGTAGCACATAAGCATCCCTCTTGCAACTGGTGGCACACCAGTACTAGCTGTATATTTTATTTGATGAAGCCTTATTGTTGCAGAGATCAACGTGCTTGGCAATAGTTCTTTTATATTTTCAAGTAATTTAAAGTATTTGTCTTTACTGGTTTTCGTCCAGTCGCAGTCTATTTGTATCTGTTTAAAGTTATTGGAAATGGAGGGGTACGCTAAAATACTTATTTGTTGCACTATATTCTTAGCTAGGGATAGAATACTTTCTTCCTTTATCTTGTAAATACATTCGTCTGTTATAAAAATAGTAGGAATGATATTATAGTTTCTGTCAATTATTGTTTCTTTAATGATGCTTTTAGAAATGGGCGCAGCTGATTGTGTTGGTTCATCCCAAGCTACATCAAAAAATCTAAGATAAATAGTTTTTGCTTTTAAGCTATCAAGCGTGTTTTTTTCAAAAGGAGTTGGGGCAAAGACTGTTTTCCAATGGTAAAAAGCAGGAGCTATTTTCTTAATGCTTTTTTTGGGTTGAGCATTGCAGGATAGAATAATCAATAGAAATAGGTAGAATAATTTTTGCATTGTATTAAAGCTACTTCATGGATGACAAGGCGGTGTATATTGCATAATTCTTTTTTACTTTACTGATTAAAAGTGAAAAGATAATTCATCATAAAGTTCCAAAACGTTACTACAATGATGGCTATGAACTTGGATAAATAAAAGTTGTTCTTATATTTCTCTGTAAGTAAGTAGATAACTAGATTATTTATAAGCAATCCCAGTAATCCTATTCCTAAAAAACTCAGATACTCAACAGAGATATTATCTGCCTTGTCTTGAAAAGTCCAAAATTTATTAAGAAAAAAATTGGATGTAGCAGCAGCAATAAAGCCTGCAGAGTTGGCAATGTACTTATTAGCTTTTATTTTTTCTTTAAGTAGGTACGTAATAGCAAAATCTATCAGCATACCAGAAGCGCCCACTACGCAGTATTTTATTAGTTTTAGTAGTAGGTGATTCATTATATTATTGAACTGTGATAGTAGTGAATGCTGTGTGTGGTATAGGACCTGCAAAAGTCATAAAACCTAAGGCAAATTTATAACTACCAGTTGGGATTTCCGAGAGCTTAAATTGAGGGTTAATTTTGCTACTAGTGTTAGGTAACAAATCAATAATAGCTGTAGTGTTTGTAGCTGTAACTGTAAATAAATCTTTCTTATTGAGGAAGATCGCAACTATCTCTAGAGGCTGCTGTCTGTTGGAAAAAGAGATAGTTCTATTGCCATTGTTCATAATGCTTGCGTGCAAGCCCAAGTCAGTATTCTTTTTGATAATATTAAAGCTGGTATCAAAATCTATTGCCAGTGAAGCATCACTTTGATATTGCTCTATTGCAATTCCTTCCACCATCTGCCCATCTACATTGGTTTTTACGGAAATGCTATCTAATGAGGTGCTTATGAATACTGGTTTTCCTACCCATTGTTCATCAAATTTCCATAAATCAAATTGGGTCTTCCTGCTGTAGAGACTACTTTTTACAGTAGATGGATTGCCCGTAAAGAAGCTATACAGTGAAGGGTTTTGATAAGACCCTGTAAAAATAACTGGTTTGTCCCTTGCTACTTTTTGTATAGCTAAAAACTTTTTTTCTTTACCTGAAAGTTGTGTTTTTTCTGGCATTAGGCCAGCTATTAAAAGGGTCCTAGCAACTAATAATAAAGCAAGAGATCCAAAGACCCAACGCCCAATATATTTTTGCAACCAAATACTTTGAGAAGTACGATTACAAATCAAAATCATCATAGGAATAGAGGCAGCAACCGTCCATTGTGGTTCTGCGTGGCCTTTGTAGGTGAGTGCCCAAAATAGGATTATAAAACCTGGAATAATGAAGTACAGGCTTTTTTCATAAGCATCCTTTGATTTAAATTTTATGAAGACATATACTGCAGCTACAATTGTAAATGGATTAAAGGTTACTAGCTGATTAGGTAAATACTCTAAAAGATAACTCCACTTAAATGGCTTTGATCTCCCAATAAGATGATACGTAAAGCTTGGGAATTCATTTGCATACTGCCAGTAGAAATGGGGCAAACACAGCACTATTCCTAGAATACCTGCAATCCAGAATTTTCCATTTCTAAGTAAGGAAAAATTGCTAAGAACAATTAGACCAATTAGTATGACACCTTGGTATTTTGAATATACTAACCCTGCCATAGTAAGTGCCAGTAAGAAAGTATTAGTCCAAGTATTTACCTTCAAGAATTGCTTATACACATATAAAAATGCTGCTGTAAAAAACAGTAGCCATACATCTGGTGTTGTGGTAAATCCATACACTGTAAACATCACCATCGATGCGGCGACTATAAAAAAAGTATTAACTTGTTTTTTAGTCGCACTATTGGCAAAATCTATTTGCTTCCATATCAATATTAATGTCGGAATTTGTATACAAACTGTGAGAAAACGTACAGCTAAATTGCCTTTAAAGAGTATCGAACTAAAAAAAGGAATTAGTGCTACTAGAGGCGGGTGATCAAAATATCCCCAGCTTAAGTGCTGCCCATACAAAGCATAATAGGCTTCATCAGGATTTATTTCTGTGAATATTGCTTGGATAAGATTTAAAAGAAACCATAAAGCCAGTAGAATAAAAAAATGTTGTTTTGTTTTCTTGTCTGTAAACATTGCGGCTTGTCTATTTCAATTGCTGACTAATTACTAGTAAAGATAAGTGAGTTTCGAGGTTTGGCAGCTGGTAGTCTTTTCCTTTCCCACTGTTCTGTTTTGTATATTTTTTTGACGTTAAAAGTAAGGAGGGTAAGAATGCTGCTTTGAAGCTTGCACTTTTAACTTAGTGACCTTTGTGTACTGGAAACACGGGGAACACGGAGCTGTGGACGTTCCGTTTTTAATATTTTACTTTCCCTTTGTGCTCTTTGTGTTTAATTTTTTTCTTGACCAAGGGTCACGGAAGTTAGTTTAATCAGTTCTTTCAACAAACCAGCTGTCAGAAAATAATTAATGCATCAAAAAAGCCACCCTTTTTCAAGAGTGGCTTTGTATCATAATTTAAAAGAAAATTTATTCTGCACCAGCGTCAGAACCACCATCAAGCTTCGCTTTAATGTCGGCCAAAGCACCTAGGTCACCAAGAGTAGTTTTTTCTACTTTCGCCTGAATTGTCTTCACGGCTTTCTTAGTGCTCTCTGCTTCTTCTCTACGCTCTTTTGCAACTATTGCTTTTTCTTCTTCTTTTTCTGCTTCCCATATTCTAGTATGACTTACAACAAGACGCTTATCATTCTTATCAAATTCGATAACGATGAATTTTGCAATCTCGTCTTGGCCAATGCTCTTTCCTTCTTCAGTTTGCAGATGTCTTGTAGGTGCGAAACCTTCAAGGCCATAAGGAAGTTGTACTACGGCACCCTTATCATCTTTCTTTACTACAGTTCCTTCATGCTCAGAACCTATTGTAAATACAGACTCAAGGCTGTTCCAAGGATCTTCTTCTATTTGCTTATGTCCAAGTTGAAGTTTACGTCCTTCCTTATCTATGCTAAGAATAACTACTTCAATATTCTCACCTACTTTAGTGTACTCACTTGGGTTATTGAAACGCTTCAACCAGCTAAGATCACTGATGTGTATCATACCACCAATACCAGTAGTTAATTCAACAAACACACCATAAGGAGTAATGTTTTTTACAACACCATTGTGCTTGCTTCCTTCTGGGAATTGATTCTCGATTGAACTCCAAGGATCATCAGTCAATTGCTTAATTGAAAGACTCATCTTACGAGTTTCTTTATCAAGAGTTACCACCTTTGCTTCGTACTCTTCACCTAGGGTAAAGAATTCTTTAGCGTTGATAGGAGTATTAGCCCAAGTAATTTCACTTACGTGTACAAGGCCTTCTACACCTGGCATTATTTCTAAGAATGCACCATAATCTTCTATATTAACTACTTTACCTTTTACAGCTTCACCTTCTTTTACATTCTCTGCGAGTGTATCCCAAGGGTGAGGAGTTAATTGCTTCAAGCCTAGGCTAATTCTCTTCTTATCATCATCAAAATCAAGTACCACAACATTTAATTGTTGATCTAATGTAAGTACTTCACTTGGGTGATTGATTCTACCCCAAGAAATATCAGTGATATAAAGTAAACCATCAAGACCACCAAGATCAAGGAATGCTCCAAAATCAGTAATGTTTTTGATTGTTCCTTCTAGTACCTGTCCTTTCTCTAACTTACCAATAATTTCAGCTCTTTGTGCCTCAATATCACTTTCGATAAGCGCCTTATGAGAAACAACAGCATTCTTAATTGCTTCGTTAATCTTCACTACTTTAAATTCCATTGTCT
>JBBRHK010000028.1:0-13560 GCA_038222815.1 Chitinophagales bacterium | reverse complement strand
TGAATATTGAATTGAAATCTGACTTTACGATTGAGGAGATAAAGCAACTTTTATCAGATGCTCCTGGCGTTGTGCTGCAGGATGACTTATCGAAAAATCTATACCCAATGCCGCTTACAGCCCACGAAAGTGATGATACCTTCGTAGGAAGAATACGAAAAGACGAAACGAGACCTAATACATTTAACTGCTGGGTGGTGAGTGATAACCTAAGAAAAGGAGCTGCTACGAATGCGGTGCAGATAGCGGAGTATTTGGTGGAGAAGGGATTAGTTTAGTTGAGTTTAGACGGTTAGACGTTTAGGAGGTTAGAGGTTTAGTGACTATTTTTACTTTCGACCCTTTGGTAAATTGTAAAAATTTATTTAATCTGACAACTAGATCAAGTAAGTCTAGTTATCAGATTAAGCAACGACAAGAGCCAACTTTAATTTAAACCTGTTTACTTATTCTCATCCTTATCGTTTTCTTCTTTTGCTTCTTCTGGCTTATCCATTCCTTTTAAATAAGAAGGTAAATTCAGACCAGCCATATTAAACAAATCATTCAATGGCGGTACAGTTTTCATCATACCACTTACAAAGTTTGCGGTAGAAGAATTACCATTTTCTCCACCAGCACCAGCAGAATCCCAAACAGTAATTTTATCTATTTTAATATTTTTTACAGCCTCTACTTGTGTTCTCACAAGCTCTGGTAGTTTTTCAAGTAATAATAATTGGAATGCTTTACTAGGATCTCCGCCAGCAGCAGCTACCACATCTTTGTAACCCTCTGCTTGCTTAGTAAGTATTTCAAAAAGTCCTTTTGCTTCTGCTTCCATTTTTGCAAAGATGGCATCGGCTTCTCCCTTTGCATTCTCTCTTATGGTCTCGGCTGCGGCCTGTGCTTCAATGATGGCACGCTGTTTAGCAATTTCTGCCGGTACTACTATATTGGCTATCTGTGTAGAGCGCTCTCTTTCAGACCTTGCTGTCTCCGCTTTTTGCTCTGCTAAATAGGACTCCTCTAAAGCCCTAGCTTTTTGTACATTCTCAGAAGCCGTAGCAGTTCGCATAGCTTCAGCTTCTCTTTCTCTCCTATTGGCTTCTGATTGTGCAATAGATATTCTTGCTTCGTTTTCTCCTTTAATGGCAACCGCATTGGCTTCTGAAGTTTTTACTCTGGTATCTCTAGCAGCTTCTGCCTTTCCTATCGTTTCATCTCTTACGGCTGTAGCAATACTAATCTCTCTATCCTTCTGAGTAATGGCAATTTTTACATCTCTATCTCTATGGGTTTCTGCAATGCTTGTATCCTTTTCTCTGTCTGCTTGCGCCTTACCAGTTTCTCCTATTTTCTCTTGCTCTGCTACACTAATCTTTGCTTCGTTAATGGCTTTTGCTGCAGCCTCTTTACCTAGGGCTTCTATATATCCAGATTCATCTTTTATATCTGTTACGTTTACGTTGATTAATTTCAAACCAATTTTACGTAATTCACTATCTACGTTTTTAGAAATATTGTCTAAAAATTTATCTCTATCAGAATTGATTTCTTCAATCATCATCGTGGCTATCACCAAACGTAATTGCCCAAATAAAATATCTTTTGATAACTCTTGAATTTGCTCTGGAGTCAAACCTAGTAAGCGTTCTGCAGCAGTATTCATACTTTCTGCCTCTGTAGATATGGCTATCGTAAATCTACAAGGAACATCGACTCTAATATTCTGTCTGCTCAATGCATTGGTAAGATTAGCTTCAATAGATAATGGTTTCAAATCTAGAAACGCATAATCTTGAATGACTGGCCATATAAAGGCACCACCACCGTGCACACACTTTGCAGATGTACCGCCGGTGCGACCATATATAACTAGGATTTTATCAGAGGGACAACGCTTGTATCGGGAGACTAGCGCAAGAATAGTTACAAAGAATACAACTGCTGCAACTACTACAATAAAAATAGGAGACATAATTTGACTTTAGTTAAATGGGTTCTACGATTAAAATATCTTCATTCTCGATTTTGATAACTTTTACCATCGTGCCAGATGGAATACGGTCGCTATAAGTCATAGCTTGTAACTCGTGGTAAGCGCCGGCAACGCTGACCATTATCTTCCCTGTGCCAGTTTTTTTTTCGGGTATGGTTAGATATACTTCAGCAGTTTTATTTAAGGTGTTTTTAATTTGAAAGGAATTGTCCTCTGCAAGTTTTTGCACTTGCTTAATTATTACGAAGAATAAAACTAAGAAAGCAAAACCTACCGTTAGCGCAATTATAATAAGCAAAACTTTATTCTCAATGCTATTGTAAAAACTTATGCCAGTCCAACTAAAGCCCAAAAGGAAATTTATTAAATTTCTAAGTGAGAATAATTGAAAAGGAGCTTCTACTCCAGCGAAATCGCCGTTAAAGTCTGCATCTAAACCATCAGTAGCATCAGCCCCAATGAAGGTCATAACGGTTTGTATTAAAAAAATAACACTCGTAGGAATGGCTACAAACCAAAAGGTTCTTAGTAGCGGCTCTAGAGAATTTAAGTAATCCATACAGTTAAATTTACTGTGAATATAAATAGTAAGAGCTTAATGAGCTAAAATTCTTTTTTAAAATAGAACTAATTAAAAATGAACTCATTTCCATTTAATATTGCAACCCATACTTGGGCGCTGCAGTATACTTACTTCATCTCCTATAAGTAAAGCATCTAAGGCCAGTGTTAAATCTTTACCCGTAGGCGATCCCACATTAGGACGAGTTTCATCAAATCTTCCACGATATACGCAAAGAAGATCTTTATCAAAAATAAAAAAGTCTGGAGTGCAAGCTGCACTATAGGCTCTTGCTACTTCTTGAGTAGCATCGAATAGATAAGGAAATGGATAGCCTTGCTCTTTAGCATGTACCGTCATATAGTCTGGTCCGTCTTGCGGATGGCTCTCTATGCTGTTACTACTTATTGCAATAAATGAAATTCCTTTTGCTTGATAGGCGTTAGCAACTTCTACTATTTTTTTATTGAGGTGAATAACAAATGGGCAATGATTGCAAATAAACATTATCACCGTTGCTTTTTCAGATTTTAATTCTTGAAGCGTATAATGTTTTTTAGAAACAGTATCTAATAACTTAAAATCTGGGGCTTTAGTTCCTAATGCCATCATGGTAGATTCTGTAAGTGCCATATCAATCTGTTTTATTCTATGTTTAAATCACCTTTTAGTTTTTTTAGCTCAATTTCTGCTACGAGTGTATTGTATTGTGCAGCAAATAGTCTTCTGTTGGCATCTTCCAAGCTCTTTTGTGCTTCTCTAAGTTCTAAATAAATGCCTAGTCCACTTTTAAACCTTTGCAGGCTTACAGCAACATTCTCTTTGGCAGAACCAATATTTTCTTCTTCTAATTGCAAGACTTTTTGCTGTATTTGGTGTGTTTTAAATGCATTATAAATACCTAGTTCTATTTCTGATTGTCTTTTCTTGAAACTAATGTCAAGAAATTCTAAGTCGAGCTTAGTTTGAAGGATAGCCTTCTTCACCGTATAATTATTAAAAATAGGGATGCTTACTCCTATCCCATAGTTAAAACCATTATTGCTGCTTAGTAATGGTGAAAATGGATTTACAACTGTTGTGTTATTATTTCTGCTATAGTTGTAGGCGGATAGAAAAGTAAGCGTTGGGTATTTATCCGCTTTAATTTCTTTCAGAGTGAGATTAGTGATGCTTATATTTTTCTTAATGAGTTGGAGGCTGGGATTAAGATTGCTGGCTTCATTTATAAAATCGCTGAGCACAATTCCCTGAGCTATCTTCATCGTGTCTTCTACTTCATAGGAAGTACTGATATTTACATTTATAAGTTGATTCAATTGCTCTTTAAGGTTGCTTATCAGATTTTGTTGTTGCAACTTGGCGGCGAGTTGCGCATTCAAATCTACTTGTGCTTGCAACAGTTCTGGTTTTGCACCTAGCCCAACTTGTAATTTTTTCTCAGCTAGTTTTTTTCGTTCCTCATTGATAACAATCTGTTCTTCTATAGCCTTTAACTGCTGCTTATTATAAACAATGCTGTAGTACCTATTTAAAATATCTGCAGATGAATTTAAAACTTGATTCTTTATGTTGATATCGCCTAGCAACACAAATTCATTTATCTTTTGCTTTGTAGCCACTAATTTAAACCCATTAAAAATTGTCCAATTTAGATTTACGCTACTTACCACTTGATTAGAGCGGATACCATTCTTTGCTCTTACTGTGTCCGGAAAAACTTGTCGTTGGTTATTGTTATTAAAAGTAAGCCCAAGATTTGCATTTATTCTTGGATAGAAAAGCGCATTTGCATAAGCTTTATCTAAGGCATAGGAAGCAGAGTCATTGCGCAACAATTGAATATCAAAATTATTTCTTATTCCTATTGCGATTGCTTCTTTTGCAGTCAATATAGTTTGTGCATTCGTGGCAGTGTAACAACACAATATCAAAAAAGTATAGAAAATTCTTTTCATTTTTTTATTTCTCTTTTTTTAAACACATCCCTTAAATATCAGCCATTTCTCTTTCATCTGTCCCACGTTTTCTTGATAAGAAAGTGTACATAGCAGGGATTACAAATAAGGTAAGTATTAATGAAAACATAACGCCACCCACAATCACAATACCAAGCGGAATACGACTAGTAGAGGCATCTCCGAGTGATAGCGCAAGTGGCAAAGCCCCTAATGACATAGCTAGACTCGTCATTAAGATAGGCCTTAGTCTCGCTACAGAGGCTTCTCTTACTGCTCTAAATTTATCTAGACCTTCTTCTCGTTTTTTATTGGCAAACTCTACAATCAAAATACCATTTTTCGTTACAAGCCCAATGAGCATAATCATCCCAATTTGTGAAAATATATTGAGGGTCTGCCCAAATAATTGTAAAGACAATAATGCCCCTGCCAATGCTAATGGCACAGTAAGCATAATAATAAATGGATCGGTAAAACTTTCAAACTGTGCCGCTAGAATTAGATAAATGAGGATGAGTGCTAGAACAAAGGCAAATGCAGTATTACCTCCACTTTGTTTAAAATCTTTTGATGTACCTGTTAGCGCAGTTTGGAAAGTATCATCTAGATTCTTATCTACAATCCTTTGCATTTCTGTTATCCCATCTCCTACGGTGTATCCTGTCTCTGTGTTAGCAGATATCGTGGCAGACTTATATCTGTTAAAATGATAGATAGTAGGCGGTGAACTTGCTTCTTCGTAAGCAGCAAAATTAGCGATAGATACTTGCTCTCCTCTGAGATTTCTGACATAGATATTATTTAAGTCTTCTGGATTATCTCTATCAGCATAATCTAGCTGCCCTATGATTTGATACTGCTTACCATCTTTTTCAAAAAAACCAAGCCGAGCACCGCTGTAAGCAAGTTGTAATGCGGAAGAAATAGTTTGGACACTTACACCCAATGCACTAGCCTTTTGCCTATCGATAATTACTCGAAGCTCTGGCTTATTGAATTTTAAATCTACATCTGCCCCCGATAATATTTTGCTTGCCTGTGCTTCTTCTAAGATGATGGGCAATTTCTCTTTTAGCTTCTCAAAATTTACATTTTGTATTACAAATTGTACTGGCTGTCCGCCACGTCTATTCACAGAAATAGTTTGCTCTTGCACAGCAGAAATTCTACCCTCGGTAAATTTCTTAGTATTCTTATTTACGTAATCTACAATTTCTTGCTGGCTTCTATTTCTATCTTTTGGTTCTTCTAGCACAACCCTTACAAAGCCACTATTTACTGATCCTGAACCAGAAAATCCAGGTGCCGTAATAGAAATAATCACCTTACTCTCTGGCACACTATCTTTTACAAAATTAGAAATCTTATCCATATAGGCATCCATATAGGTGTAGCCTGTTCCTTCTGGCGCAGATACTGAAAGCCTGAACTGGCTCTTATCTTCTAGGGGTGCAAGCTCAGATGGAATTATTTTTCCTATTAGAAAGATGATAGCGAAACAAGCCAAGATAATTACCACAGCCCATCCTCTTATTTTTAAGAAAAACTGAAGCAACCTATTGTAGCCATCTTCCATTCCTTTAAAGATAAACTCTGTCTTATTATAAAAAGCGGAGTTTTTGTGTACTTTCCTCGACATCTTGATATTAAGAACCGGTGTAAGCGTAAGCGATACAAAGGCAGAAATAAGTACGGCACCTGCTACGACTATTCCAAACTCTCTAAATAATCGCCCTACAAATCCTTCTAAAAATATAATGGGTAAAAAAACAGCTGCTAGTGTGATGGATGTGGCTATAACCGCAAAATAAATTTCTTTTGAACCCTCTCTTGCAGCTGTATATTTATCCATCCCAGCTTCCATTTTTTTATAAATGTTTTCGGTAACCACGATACCATCATCTACCACAAGCCCTGTGGCCAGTACGATAGCAAGCAGCGTAAGCACATTTACTGAGAAATCAAAAATGTACATTATAAAAAATGCTCCGATTAAGGAAACGGGAATATCAATTAAAGGACGGAAGGCAATCAGCCAATCTCTAAAAAATAAATAGATAATAAGTACCACCAAAAGAAAGGCAATAAGTAAAGTCTCTTTTACTTCTGATATTGATTTTTTAATAGAAATAGTTTGGTCGAGTGCAATATCAAGTTTAATATCCTCGGGTACTTCTTTTTTTATTTGCTCAAATCTTTTATAAAACTCTTTACTGATAGATACATAATTTGAGCCGGGTTGTGGCACTACAGCTAGGGCAATCATAGGCACTCCGCTTTCCTTCAATACGGATTCTATATTCTCTGGGCCTAATACCACATCTGCTACATCACCAATTTGTACATCTCTACCAGCTACATTTTTTATAATAAGACGGGCGAATTCTTCTTCAGTATTTACTTTTCCGAAAGTTCTGATGGATAACTCTGTAGCAGTGCCGGATAATTTGCCAGAAGGTAATTCTACATTTTCTCTTTGAAGAGCTGCCTGCACATCGTCAAAAGTTACAGACAATGCCTGCATTCTATCTGGCTTAAACCATATACGCATCGCATATTTTTTCTCACCCCAAATAGAAATACCACTTACGCCAGGGATGGTTTGTAATCTCTCGAGTAAATTATTGGTAGCATATTCCGTTACCTGTAATTGATCTCTGGTATCACTCTGCACGGTCATCGCAAGTATAGGGTCTGCACTCGCATCCGCTTTGGATACTACGGGCGGTGCATCAAGATCTGGTGGTAAAGAGCGCAATGCTTGAGAAACTTTATCTCTCACATCATTTGCAGCAGCTTCTAAGTTTTCGCCTACGGCAAATTCAACATTGATACTGCTAGTACCTTGACTGCTGCTACTCGTAATATTTTCTACCCCAGCAATACCGTTTATGGCTTTTTCTAGAGGCTCTGTAATTTGGGTTTCTATAATGTCTGAGTTAGCGCCTTGGTAAGAAGTACGTACACTCACATTAGGTGGATCAATGGCTGGATAAGCTCTTACACCGAGATAATTAAATCCGATTGCACCAAAAAGTACAATCACAATACTGAAAACAATGGCCATTACAGGCCTTTTTAAACTTATCTCAGATAAATTCATCGTGCCTTGTTATGGTTTTATTGAGGATATAGAAACGGGTGCATTGGGCTTGATGGTCATTAGCCCAGAAATAATAATGGTATCGCCAGCTTTTATTCCTGTAAGGATTTCTACCCTTGAAGAATCTCTAACGCCGGTTGTAATTGTTCTAAAATTAGCCTTGCCATTTTCTAAAACAATAATTTCCTTAGTTCTTGCCTTTGGTATTACAGCTTGTGACGGTACCATATAGGCAGAGTGATTAGCGTCTAACGCAATATTTACTTTGGCAAATTGACCTGCGATAAGTTGCGCATCTGTCTTGGCTATTACAGCTCTTACCATTAGACTTCTATTATTTTGCTCAATGAAATTTTCGGTTGCTAATACATTTGCTAAGTATTGTTTATCAATACCTTGCACAGTAAATGATACTGGGCTACCCAATCGTATTGCCTTGCTATACACCTCTGGTACGGCAAATTCTAATTTCAAGTTATTGATTTGCCTCAAATTAGCAATGGCTGTTTGAGGTGTAATATATGCACCCTTACTTATAGCTCTCAAACCCATTATGCCACCGTAAGGAGCAGTAATTCTTGTTTTTGCAATATTTATTTTTAGAATAACGATGTCAGCTTTTATACTATTAACCATCAGTACATTTTCATCATATTCTTGTTGTGACACACCACTTGCTTGCAGTAATTCCCCATATCGTTTTACTTTGAGCTGGGCAGCTTTTTCTTGCACATACAACTTATTAAGCTGAGCTACAAGGTCATCACTTCTTAGTGATACTAGCAACTGACCTGCTTTTACATAACTACCTTCTCTAAAATATATATTAGTAACCAATCCAGAAACTTCTGGATGAATTTCTGTTACCTCATAAGGAAGTAAGTTACCTGTAACATCGAGATCCTTATCGATGCTAGTTTGCTTTACGATATAGGCATCCACTTTTAGAGCAGGAGTAGGTTTATTGACTGGCGCTGCATCATTGGACTTACACCCGTTTGATAATAATAAAAAAATTGGAAAAATAGCAATTGCAACGCAGCTGTCTAATGGTTTAAATGAATTTCTTTTCAAGAATTAATTTTTTGTATCTATTATAATTGTCATTTCTCTGCCTCTATCTTAAGGAAAAAAGAATGGGTGACTGAGCGGGTAAAAATATTGTTTTTATTCTACGAATGTTTTGACAATTCTGTCAAAATATTCTTCTAACCTATTAGACGGTTTTTTCTCTAAAAACAGGCGCAATAATAATAAATTAGTCAATAATTTTTTTAGAAAAGGTTTCTACGGTTCATTTTTTAATTTTACCGCCACGATCGCTGAAAATCACACTTTAGTAAACAAGGTCACTAGCTGTTTAGTTTGAAATTTCGCCCAATAGAAAAAAGCTCATTTTGTTTTTTAGGCTTTTGACACGAAAGAGTTCGTATTAGTATATATTTCTAGAAAACGAATCGATTTCTATCTTTAAAAAAGGCCCAATAAAAAAACCGCCTATTCAAAAAATAGGCGGTTTTGTAAAAAGTCTAACTATTTTTTTAATGACTACCTATACTAAACTTGGCAGTAGCCAATCTTTTTCCATTTCCATCCAATAAATCAATGCTATAAATTCCTCCTGTAGCATTTTTCATATTTACATCCATAATAACATTGTTACCGCTAAGGTTGTAATTCTGCTTAAATACTCTAGCACCCTTACTGTCATAAATCACCATTCCCCTTACTGGAATAGAATTGTTGGTGATATATTTCACTTTAAATACGCCGCTATTCGGATTAGGGAATATGACTAATGAATTTAATGCACCGGTAAAGATATCTATAGAATTACTTGTGCCTTTGCATCCAAGAGCAGAAGTAGCTATTACGGTGTAAGCGCCATTCTGTAGTGTAGTAGATGCATTGAAAGCACCACTTAAATTTGTCACTAGCACGCCTTCTTTATACCACTCATAAGTGTAAGCGCCAGCAGGTGTTACTGTAGCTTGTACACCTATAACACCGCCTACGGTTACTTCTGCAATGTTCACAACGGGTGTAGCATTTACAGTAAGTGTAGCTGCGTTGCTCGTTGTAGTACCACAAGGCGAACCAGAAATTACTACTCTATAACTGTTACCACTCATTGCGGTAGTGGCGGCTGTAACTGCATAATTTGCAGATGTCGCTCCAGAAATATTGGTGAAAGAACCGCCAGCTTGGCTCAACTGCCACTGATAAGTAGCGCCAGCACCTGCTACCACGGAGAAGCTAGTATTAGCCCCATTGCAAATAGTAACACTTGAAGGCTGTTGTGTAATGGCAATCAATGTATTTACAGTTAAAGTAGCAATACTACTAGTTACATTATTACAAGAACCAGTCACGACTAATTGATAACGATTAGTACTCATTGCAGCCGTTACAGCTGTAAGTGTGAGCGTAGGAGAAGTAGCTCCTGCGATATTAGCAAATGCTCCACCCGATTGGCTTAGCTGCCATTGGTAGGTTGCACCTGTTCCTGTAATGCCTGTTGTAAATGTAGCATCTGTCCCTGCACAAGTGGTTACACTTGCCGGCTGTGAAGCAATAGAAACTGCTGTGCCTACGGTAAGCGTTGCACCGGTGCTGCTAATGCCAGAAGGATTACAAGTATTAGTAGCAACCAAACGATATCTGTTATTATTCATAGCTACTGTTGTAGCACCGGTATTATAAGTGGTAGCATTGGCTCCAGGAATATTGCTGTAGTTAGCTCCATTATCTGTGCTTACCTGCCACTGATAGCCTAAGTTGTCTCCCGTAACTGTAGCGGTAAATGAAGCTGCTGCTGGAGCACATACCGTTATGCTAGAAGGGTTGGCCGTTACAGTTACCACTGCATTATTTACTGTAAGTGTAGCTGCAGTAGAGTTAGTTATAGTGACAGGACAACCGCCAGTTACCACTACTCTGTATTGATTACCACTCATTGTTGTAGTAACATTTGGCAAAGTTAGAGTTGCTGTTGTTACCGCTGGGCTAATGTCTGCAAAAGCAGCACCACCCACACTTACTTGCCATACATAAGAAACTGGGACACCTGTAGTAGTTACAGAGAAGCTTGCTGTTGTTCCAGAACATACGATAGCTGCTTGAGGTTGATTGCTGATAGCAACCGTAGATGCGGCAGAAACTGTAAGCGTAGCAGGATTAGAAGTAACAGAACCAGAAGCATTAGTAATAATAACCCTGTATTGATTGGTGCTCATTCCCACAGTTACTGCATTTAGCGTAAGCGTAGCATTTGTAGCAGCAGGAGTAACGTTGCTGAAAGCACTACCACCCACACTTACTTGCCATACATAGGTAAGTGCCGTGCCTGTAGCTGCAACAGTGAAGCTCGCATTTGCACCAGAACAAACTGAAACATTAGCAGGCTGTGTAGTGATCACAGGTAAAGTAGGTGCACCTACCACTGTGAGTTTCGCATTGCTAGTCAAAGTAACATCGCAAGCATAGAAAACTCTTGCTCTGTAAAGGTTATTGTTACTTGATAACTGTACATTCGTTAAAGTTAAAGTAGCAGAAATTTGTCCTACAATATCTGTAAAGTTTGCACCGTTATCTGTACTTACTTGCCACTGATAAATAAGATTAGGATCCGTGCCTGCAGATGCTGTAAATACTGCATTTGCACCCGGCGCTACGTTTACATCTACAGGTTGTGTAGTAACAGTAGGCGCTGGAGGATTTGTGGTAGTAGACGTCTGATCGGTACCACTATTAGAACTTCCTTGAGAAGAACCAAAGCCCATACCTCTTTTTGCAAATGCCGTCCAAATAGCACAAGCGTGTGAGCCATTATATAGGTTACGGTCTGCTGCTAAAATGGCGTTCCTTGCATCTATATAGCCAGGTTGGCAAGGCTGTAATCTCATCCCTTCCATTACCAGCTTAAAGGCTACGATGTTTCCCGCATTATTAGTAGGAGAATAATTGTAAATGTTAGGATCTATTTGATTAGACTGTTGTATTAAAGCCCAAGTCATTTCCCAAATGGCAGAACACCAAATCTCTCCTATAGAGTGCACTTGTACACCAATATTACCTACGCCCATATTGGCATAAGTCAATGGGCTTGCATTAATATCAGTACTATATCTAAAGTTTCTGATACCTTGCCCATTTGTTGGTTGACCAGAAGCATAAGTTCCAATTCCTCTACCTATCGCTCCAGTATTTACGTTTGCCGCCGCCCAATTAGTAGTCAGCATTAAGCCTATATAATCGCTCCAGCCTTCTCCGCCTTGCTCTACATTCTGCAAACAAGTTGCTGCTGATGGACCACCGGTAAATCGATTAGATACGCCATGGCCAAATTCGTGAAAAACGATACCAGCATCTAAGTCGCCATCAAGACTGAAGCAACCTGTGCCAGACATAGTTAATGTAACATTATTGCCTAACTGAGCAGCAAATAAAAATCCATCAGCTTCACTTACCATAAACGCTGGTATTGTAATGGTATTGTCCGTTCCACCCATTACAATTGGAGCTACACCAGAAAGACTATCTTGTACAATAACTGCAATTGCTCCTCCATCTTGAGCTTGTTTTACTTTAACCGTAAATCCACAGCCGCCCCTTCTTATAAGTACAATTTTACCAGTCAATGAGTTTGATGATGCACCAGTACAAGCAGCATGAGATCCACCTGCATCGTTAAAATAAACTAACTGCCCGCTTATTGGGCCTACATTACAAATCTTATTTGCTGTACTAAAACCGCTTTCTACAGCTGTGTAAGAACCGGCTATCGAAGCTGGAGAATTCACAGTAAGAGATATAGCTGGAGAAGGATCAAATAAATACATTCTCATTCTTCCTCTACCCCCATCTCCTGGTGTAGAGAAGTTTGCATTATTAGTTCCAGAGCCGCTTTGCGCTAAGGCGATTACATCATCATTTTGATTTCCACCTCTGCCTTGGTTATTTCTTTGGAAGTTACCAGCTGCTTCTGTAAAACCATGTTGATAGGTTACGTCATGCACCACATTATTCAGATAGAATAGACTAGACGTAGCAAATCTTTGAAAATCAACAGAAGTCGGGTCTGTATTGAAGTTAGGTGTAAACAAAAAGCTTAAAGGGTCGGATGGAGTACTAGAAGTAGCAGGCTGTCCAAGATTTTGATTAGTTGATGCTCTGTCCTCTGTGGCCCATACATTATTGCCTCTACTGATATTATAATCAACAGTGCCATCGCTATGCCAACCTAGTGTTGTTGCATTACCAGGCGCAGCATTCCAAGGGTTAGTTACATTAGATATCGAACCGAAACTTGGCGCCTCTAATGGAATTGCAAACACAGAATAAGTTGCATTATTGACGATAGTAGGCGAAGCTATGAAATTAGGCACGCTTACTTTTGCTTGTTCTTGAGTTGTTACAGTTGTAGGCACTTTAAAACTCTCTGGGTTAGAATATTTTTTTAATAAAGATGGAATTTCGCTTTCCTTATTGAATTGCTCAAACACAGTAAGATTCAGCTCATTAATATAAGAGCCGTCAGCCGCATCAATATTTATAAGCCAATAATCATCGGCACCTTTTGGTACCACTTGTACTTGCCAAGCCAATTTTACATCAGACGAAAAAGGAATTGCAACCCATAATAGCGTGGCAACAATATCTTCGGTTATACCACTTGTTTTACCAAGGTTATATTTATTAGCTGCTAGCCTATTGCCCGTTGGTAAGTTACCAGCCTGAATACCTTTCTGCGATAATGCTTTCTGAGCAGCGTTTCTAGCACTTAGGCTAGGTAAAGCTGCTTTATTGGCCGTAGCAGTCTCCATATTTTGAATAAATCCTCCAGAAGAGCTCAAGAGTTTTTCTCCTCTAAAGGACAGCACATACATTTGATTCATCACTGGCACACCCTTGAATTCTTGGTTGGCATACACCATTGTGATACCATTTTCCG
>JBBRHK010000027.1:0-13689 GCA_038222815.1 Chitinophagales bacterium | reverse complement strand
AGCTAGACTATATGGAACTATCACATCTTTAGAAGTGTTAAGTATGTAAGTAAGGTCTATAAAGAATCCTTTGTCTCTATATCCCAATCCTCCGCTATATAAAAACTTATTGCTTTTAAATGCCGCATCTTCATAAGGATTGCCATAGTAGGCAATACCCTGCCTTACCATTATCGTATTAAATTTTAATTCTGCACCAAGCTTGGCATTGATAGTACCTTTAAATTCATTTTTAATTACTTTCTTTAAGTCTTTGTAATAGGCTTTTTGTACATCAGAAGGGCTTTCTGCATTACTAGTAAAACCGCTGCTACCATAGTTAAGGTATTCTACATCAGCAGTAATAAAACCTTTTTGCTTTTTTGTATTTTGAGTCTCTCTAAATACATAAGAAGCGCTTCCCATAACTTTCCAAGGGGTGCGTTGTACATATTCTACTTGGCCATCTGTTCCCTGGTTGTATCTATTACTATTATCAGAGAAGCTTTCTGGTAGTCCGCTCGGTGTTTCAAGATTAGTATTTATAAAAGTTGTACGCTTATCTATAAGGGAGTAAAAATTAGGAGAGTGTACAGCAAGACCAAGGCGTACATAACTTGCTGGTCTATAGATTGCTCCTATTTTTAAATTAATTCCGATACCCTGTGTTGTAAATTCATCTCTAAAACTAGCAGAGGCAAATCCATTATTAGTTTTAGCAGAGGTATCCGTTTCTGTTATAGTGGAGTTACTCTTGTAGTATAAAAAAGGTAAACCTACACTACCGCCGAGTAGCCATTTGTCATTATCATTGATGGCGCCACCAAGTGCTAGCTCATATATACCACCATTAGTTACGGATTCGTACTGCTGACGAAGTGCTTCACCTGCATCTAAGATTCTTTCTGCTGCACCTCTTACTTGCAAAGTGCCGCCGACTCTTACAGTGTCTATCAAGAAGGTATTAAGTGCCGGAGCAGCGGTGTAGGGTAAGTTAGATTGCGTATTAAGTACGCCGTCAATGCTAAATCCGCTTCTAGCAAATTCTTCTGCAAATTCCTCAGAGAAAGAACTGAAGTTATTTAAACCATTAAAGACCCTTTTACCTGCAAATGATGCCTGTTGAGTAAATGCTAGCGCAAAGGCTGAGGAGGTTTTATTATATTTAGTTTCTGGATTACCTATGATAATACCAATAGGGCCGAGCATAAAATTATTCTCCCTGCTATTAAATATATTATTTCTAAAAGTTGCTTTGTTTTTATTAAGCTGAAATGCTGGCGATAGCACAAATTCATTTGTCTTGAAAAATCCTAACCCAGCAGGATTTACAAAAGTGGAAGTAATGTCACCACCTAGAGAAGTAACTGCGCCACCCGTGGCCAATATTCTAGCTGTTCCATTCTGTGTAAAGTAGGAGTATCGCAATGCATCTTTGGGAGTCTGTGCATATACGCTGGCACCCATAAGAATGGTGATGATAAGAAATATTCTTTTCATATTAAAAGTATTAAAAAAATGAAGTAAAACTAAAATAAATGCCCGCTAAAATATTAGACGGGCATTTTATAAAATTACTGACCTCTACCATTTCTTGGTACAGATGAACCTCCGCTATTTCCGGAAGAACTGCTTCCAGATGACGAACTTCCTGATGAGGAATTAGAAGGAGAGTAAGTCCTCGTATTATTAGAAGAGTTATTATTATTATTATTGCTATTGTTACTAGGGAAAATTGTTCTTCTAGAATTTCCTTCGTTACTATTATTATATTGCCTGTAGGTACTGTTACTAAAGGTGTTTCCAGTCTTTGGATTTATAGTGGTTGTAGTATTTGTATTATTATAGCTACTAAGGTTAGTCATTCTTGGTGCACTATTTTTTGGATTTACTATTACAAAAGTCGGACAGTAAGTATTCGAAAATACTGGGTAGTTGTAGTAAAATGGATTGTAATAATAGCCGTAATTATAACCATAGCTATATGGATTATAACGGCTGTCATAATCATAGCGCTCATCAAGATTTCTCCAACGGTAATCGTAAGCCTGCATTCTTATTTGTCTTTGCTCAGGATCCACAGATTCTTCCTCATTCTGCCTCTTTTCTTTTTTCACAGTTTTTTCTGTAACGGGTGAGTAGTAGACATCATCTGGTGTTTGCCCAGTTTTGTAGGCAGTACTGCAACTAGACAATACTATTGCAGCTAAGAACGTAAAAAGTAGAGTAGGTTTCATATCGAAAGTTTTGGGGTTAAATAATTTAGATGCTTTTTATAATAGAGCATAAAGTTGCTTATTGTTTTGCAATAGTATTGTTAATTAAAAGATTATGTTTCGTTAAAAGCAATTAGTGAATGAACTCGTTTACTCTACAATTTACTTCAAAAAAAACTGCCACCGAAATTTCGATGGCAGTTTGTAAATATATTAACGAAGAAATTTAAAGCGCTGGCGCTTTTTCTTTCTTCACATCGTGTGATTTTGCTGCACCTAGTGGCTTATCTTTTGCAAAGTCTAACAATACAGGAGACCCTACAAATATAGAAGAGTAAGTACCTGTAATGATACCTATCATCATTGCAAATGCAAATCCTTTAGTAACTTCTCCACCAAAGATGAATAGGATAAGTACAGTAAGGAATACAGTAAGCGACGTCATAATAGTACGGCTTAATGTATCATTGATGGCACGATTAATAATTGTTTCTTTTGGTGCTCCTTTCATATCTCTACTGTTCTCTCTGATTCTATCAAATACAATTACAGTATCATTCATACTAAAACCAATTACTGTAAGAACAGCTGCAATAAAATGCTGATCAATTTCTAGAGGGAATGGTACAATGTTTTTGAAGAATGAAAACACAATAAGCGTTACAAATACATCATGAAGAAGGGTGAAGATTGTTCCTAAAGAGTATCTCCAATCACGGAAACGTAAGAAGATATATAAGAAGATGGCAAACATTGCAATTACAGTTGCTTTTACAGCACCTCGCTTTAAATCATCAGAGATACTTGGTAAAACTGTTTGCCTAGATTGAATATTTTTTGATTCAAACTCTGCATAACTTAATCCTGCAGGAAGGTATTTTTGTAAACCTTCAAACACTTTCGTTTGTACAGCTACATCAGCATCTTGTGCGTCAATTAGATAGGCGGTTGTAATATTCAAATGCTTAGAATCGCCTACAGTTTTAATAACTACGTTATCATTGAGGTTAGTCTTGAAAGCATCTCTAATCTCTGTAATCTGAGAAGAGGAAACATTATCATTAAATGCAACAGTGTAACTTCTACCACCTTTAAATTCTACACCTTCATGAAATCCTACAAAATAAGTAGAAATACCTAAGATTAGTATAACCACAGAAATCATATAAGCATACTTACGCATACCTACAAAGTTGAAATTAGCGTGCTTAAATACTTTTTTACTTAATGCAGTAAAGTAGTTAAAGTGACGTTGCTTATTAGTCCATACTTCTGTAATAAGGCGACTTACAAGAATACCACAGAATAGTGAGAAGATAATACCAATAATCTGTGTAGTAGCAAATCCTAACACTGGTCCAAGACCAAAGTAGAATAAGATACACGCTGTAAGTAATGAAGTAACGTGAGCATCTAATACCGGTGGTAAAGATCTTCTGTAACCATCATTTACAGCCTGTTGGTAATTTTTACCTTTTGACAATTCATCCTTTATACGCTCAAAAATAATAACGTTAGTATCCACAGCTATACCAATGGTAAGAACCATACCTGCGATACCTGCAGCGGTAAGGGTAAAGCCAAGTGTTATCAATACACCAAGTGTAAACAATAAGTTTAGGATAAGTGCAATGTTTGCAATCCAACCTGCATTGTTATAATAAACTAACATCAAAATGAAGATGACAGCAAATGAAATGATAAATGATAATGCACCACCTTTTAAGGCTTCTTGTCCTAGGGTAGGGCCTACTACTTGTTTAGCTACTATCTTAGCCGGTGCATCTAGTTTACCAGAGGTTAATACTTTTGATAAATCTTGTGCTTGCTCGACTGTGAAGTTCCCAGAAATTTCAGAGTTACCACCAGTGATAGGATCGTTTACATTTGGAGCGCTATATACCACATCATCTAGTGCAATAGCAATTGGTTTGCCTTTTGCTTTCTCTGTCATTCTTGCCCAAATCTTACTACCGGTTGGGTTCATCTGCATATTAATGCTAGGCTTACCTTTCTGATCGTAGCTCTGTTGAGCTGCTTGTATAGCATCACCTTCTAACGGTGCTTTCTCTGTACCAGGCTGCATTTTAATAGCATATACTGGTAAGACTGTTTGTGCTGCTCCAGCAGTTTCTTTAGCACCAAATAAGAACTTTAAGTTTTGTGGTAAAGCATTCTTTACTACATCAAGTTTCACATATTCTTCAAATCTTGTTCTGTCTTGTACCAATACATTTCCAATGGCAGATACTAAGTATTGTTTTCCGCTTTGGTCTTTTTGTGGGCCAATTGGGTTTAAGATAGTTAAAAATGGATTCTTATTAAGTGCATCTTTAGTTGAATCTGCTTTTAAAGTAGAATCGTTGGCACCAACTCCATTTAAGTAATTCTGTAAATTTTTATCTGCAGTTACTAAAATATTATCAAGTTCTGTAATGTCGTATAGTTCCCAAAATTGAAGATTTGCAGAGGTAGTCAAAAGATTCTCAACTCTTTCAGGATCCTTTACACCAGCAAGTTCTACGTTGATGATACCTTTATTTTCATCAAGGTTGATGGTAGGTTGAGCTACACCAAATTTATCTATTCTCTTTGTGAGAATTTTGTAGGTTTGATTAATCGCACCCTTACCTATCTCTAGAAGTTTTGCAGTTACTTGCTCATCAGTATCAGTCACCTTTACTTCTTTTCCAGAGCCAGAAAATAGAGCTGCTAATTTACCAGAACCATTTGCAGCGATAAATGCTTTAGAGAATAGGCTAATGAAGTTTTCTTCAGATGTTGCTTTTTCTTTAATAGCAGTAGCTAGAGCAGTTTCAAGAGCTTTACTCTTAGAGTCATTACTTAAAGACTTAAGCATACCTGTAAGATTAACATCCATTGTTACGCTCATACCACCTTGCAAATCAAGACCGAGACTTAACTCATTTTCTTTTGACTTCTGATAAGTAGTGCCAAGGATCGGGAAAATTTTCTTGTCTCTAGTACTATCAAGAATTCTTTGAGTAGCATCACTAATCATTCTTTCTTTTTCCTCAGGGGTAGCATTGGCAGAAGCTGTATTTTTTACAACTTTTTCTGCTTGCGCTTTTACTTTCCCTTCGTAATTTCGTACAACAAATGTGTAAGATAACTGCCACAGCGACACTACAATTAATGCTATTGTGAAAAACCAAACTAAACCTTTCAGTTTCATAGTAAATTTCTTTAAATTCTTAGTGCTAAATTTTTTTTAAATGTGTGCAAAGATAGGGGAATTTGGCATTGACACAGTTTGATGGATTTTTTCAAAATTTACTTTAAAAAGAGCTTTATTTTATGTTTAAAAATTATATAGGAAAGATTGGTTTTATTAGGTTAAGTGTCTATTTTTCAGTTAGTTGTGTTTTTGTTTCCTGTTCTGCACCTAAGAAATTACTAGAACCTATGCCCCCTGTTGTGGAAGTAAAGCCGGTATTTAATCCAAATATTCATTTTGATGAATCAGCGTTAAGGCTCTATAATATGGCTGAAGCGTTTCCAAAAAGTATACGGGCTAGAATGATAAATGCGAGCAAGGATACTGTACAAATACGGTTTGTGAAGTTTCCCAAGGGTAATTTGGGATTTACTAGAGCCACGGAAGATGTTTTACAGTTGCAAAAAGGTTCTTTGATAGAGGCTGGCTTGATGAATAAGGTATTGCTTGCACTAGCCTGCGCAAAAAAAATGCAGCAATACAGGCAAAATGGTATTACCTACAATAGTACAATGATAACAGAAGCCGCTGGCGAAAATTTACCAGGTGCTTATAACGACGCTTATGCCATAAAAGGGAAACCGAGTATAGGACAATATCTAAGCAGGATGCTTATGCAAAATGATATTGAAGCCTATAATCGAATTTTTGAATTAGTTACTACATCTTATCTCAATGATTTTGCTAAAGCTAATGGCTGGAGTGGTAGCCTTAACAGTGGTAGGTTAGGAAGGCAACATTCGAGAGTGGAGCACGCTACGATGAACTTAATTAACTTCTACGACGAGAATAATCGAAAAATTTATACCCAGAAAAATTCTGTAGACAATATTGTGAAGATAGAGCAGGGCTTTAGTAATAGTACTTCGCTAATTGATATAGAAAATATAATAGAGGCTCTTTTTATTGACAAGCAAAAGGAAGCATCCCTAGCCAAAGAAATAGGAGAGGAGCAACTGGAGTACGTCAAAGTACTGCTTCTAAATGCACAAGTACAGGCCCAAGAGGATGCGGCCAATGCAGCAACAGGTAGTGCTTCTTTATTTTTTCCAAATAAGATATATAATCAAAATCTTATTTTGATTCCTTTAAAAACTATAAGTGATAAAGGGATGAGTGAAGTTTTGTATTTTTTTGACAGTCGAGTGTCCAAGCATTTTATTTTATCGGCTAGTTTAATATTTAAAAAATATAGTACAAGAGCACAATATAAAAAGGAGCTAGAAGAAGGTAAGGCGTTTTTTGAAGATTTAGGCAAGATGGTCATGGGACAATAAAAAAAGTAAAATCAGTGCGGAAAAGTGGCTGTAGCAGTCGAACTGTTTTATTTCGATACGTTGCTCTTTCAATTTTTACTTAATTTGAAAATGATACATTTGTAAGGAGTTGCTGCACCAAAGAAAATGGTATTAAATTAATAAATTTTGCTTTCGTAATTTATGCGAATTAATTGTAAAAAAACTATATGAAGTTATCATCACTACTATCAAGATTTGAAGAGCCAGAAACCTTAAAGATGGCCAAGCTAGGGCGAGCATTGAGGGCAGAAGGAATTGCCATCACAGATTTAAGCCTTGGTGAGCCCGATTTTGATACTCCAGTCCATATTAAAGAAGCTGCTAAGCAAGCTATAGATGATAACTACAGTCACTACACGCCTGTGGGTGGTTATCTAGATTTGAAAGAGGCCATTTGTAGAAAATTTAAAAGAGAAAATGGTCTTGAATATTTACCAGAAAACATCGTGGCAAGTACTGGAGCAAAGCAATGTATCGCTAATGTGGTACTGGCCTTGGTAGATGCAGGCGATGAAGTAGTTGTTCCTGCCCCATTCTGGGTAACCTACAGTGAAATAGTAAAACTTGCTGGCGGTACCGTTATTTCTTTACCTACAACAGCAGCTTCCGAATTTAAAATCACCGCAGAGGAATTAAGGGCTGCCCTGAACGAGAATACAAAATTATTTATGTTTTCTTCCCCTTGTAATCCGAGCGGGGCATTATACTCAGAAGAAGAACTAGCATCGCTTGCTGCTGTTTTTGAGGACTACCCAGAAGTATGGATTATGAGTGATGAGATATATGAGCACATCAATTATATAGGAAAGCATAGTACAATTGCTTCTATTCCTTCTATGAAAGATCGTACTGTAGTAATAAATGGATTAAGTAAATCCTTTGCTATGACAGGATGGCGCTTAGGATATATGGCCGCTACTGCCGAGCTTGCTAAGGCTTGTGAAAAAATCCAAGGACAATTTACAAGTGCGCCTAATTCTATTACGCAGCGAGCAGCTATTACTGCTTTAGATGCAGGCTTAGAAGTAACCAAGGAAATGGTTGCAGCCTTTAAAATTCGGAGAGATAAAATAATAAGTCTTCTTGGTGAAGTTCCTAATATTAAATTTAATATACCAGCATCTGCATTTTATGTTTTTCCAGAAGTAAGTGCATTGTATGGTAAACAATCGCCAAGCGGAGAGGTTATAACAGATGCAAGTGATCTATGTATGTATTTGCTCAATGTGGCTCACGTATCTACGGTATCTGGAAGTGCATTCGGTTTGCCGCAATGTATCAGAATTTCTTTTGCCAATAGCCTAGAGAATATTGAAATAGGAATGAAAAAAATAAAAGATGCTATACAAGCATTGAAGTAATAAAAGAAAGCGATTGATTTATGATATATGAGCAGGGTGATAGTATTGTGGTGAAGCAGACCAATGAGGATGGTAAGGTGGTAGAAATCATCAATGACAAAATGGTAATGATAGAAGTGCGTGGTGTGAGGTTTCCCGCCTATAGCGACCAGATAGAATATCCTTACTATAAAATGTTTACGCAAAAAAAGGAGCCGGAGAAAAAGAAAATATTCGTAGATAATATTAGAAAAGAAAAGCCAGCAGCAAAGCAAAAAACTGGCGATGGGGTACACTTGCAATTTATTCCCATCGTAGAAAAAGATGTCTTTGATGATGATGTGGTAGACAAACTCAAAGTGTATCTAATCAACGAAAATGAAGAAGGCTATTTATTTGATTACAATTTATTTTTTGGATCTCATTCTCACTTTGATTTGAAGAATGAAATTCGTGGTTTATCAGAATTTTATTTACACGATATAGATTTTGAAGATGTAAGTGACAATCCAAGATTTCAATTTATATTTTCTCTTGCAGAAACTTCTAAGAAGAAGGAGCCGTATTTTGAGGCGGGATTCAAGGTTACTGGAAAAAAGATGTTTAAACGTATCGAGCAACTACATGAAGATAATGACGCTTCATTTTCTTACAATCTTTTTATGCAATACCCAGATAAAATTGAAGATAATAGACTAGATGTTTCTTCGCTTGGTAAGTCTGGGTTTAGAATATTCGAGCTAGGTAAAACAGTATCAAGTGCCATTGGTACTAGAACCGTGGTAGATTTACACATAGATAAAATAGTAGACGATTTTTCAAAATTATCAAATAGTGAGATGCTTGATTTGCAGCTCAAAGAATTTGAAAAGTGGTATGATAATGCACTACTTCATAACCAAAAAGAATTGACCGTCATTCACGGAGTGGGGGCAGGCATTTTAAGAGATGAAATACACGGTATTTTAAAAATGAAAAAGGAAGTAGCAAGGTTCCATAATTTACATCACGCTCTGTACGGCTTTGGGGCTACT
The DNA here is from genome assembly GCA_038222815.1 of Chitinophagales bacterium. Taxonomy (GTDB): domain Bacteria; phylum Bacteroidota; class Bacteroidia; order Chitinophagales; family Chitinophagaceae; genus Ferruginibacter. The sequence continues at coordinate 4,584 of JBBRHK010000027.1, read as the reverse complement.
GAGATATTTTTTAAATAATTACGATTAAAGTCTAGCTCGAGAGAGATAGCTCCGTCATAGGCAGAAGACTGATAACTTTTGCTTCAAATTCTTTTATTCCAAAAGGTTTTTCTAAGAAATCATCTGCGCCACAGGCTGTTGCCTTTTGTAACCCATCAAATGAAGCAGAGATTAGAAGAATTTTAAGGGGAGGAACGCTTTTGTCTTGAATTAAATTTTTACTGATTATAGAGCCATCGTACTCGCCTAGTTGCAAGTCAATGATGAGTACCTTGGGATGATAAGTTTGTAATAAAACATCTAGCTGCGCAGCATCAGTTATGTGTAATACGGAAAAGCCTTTTGATTTTAAGATAGCCTGCATCATAAAACATAAATCTGCTTCATCGTCTAGTACGATGCAGTCTATTTGTTTTTTATATGAAGGAAGGTCTATCATCTATTTTAGATCTCATTGAGGCAGATTAGCATGTTTACCTTCTATCAAATATGTTGCCATTATTCAGTTATTATAATACTTACCTTTGTTTATATCTATCAGCTTGGCTGTCGCTCCATACTTGTATGGTGAGGAAAGTCCGGCCAGCGCAGAGCATCCCACCGGCTAACGGCCGGGAAAAATTGAAAGATTTTTATAGAAAGTGCCGCAGAAAATAACCGTCCCGTCAAGTCCTTGACGGGATAAGGGTGAAAATGTGAGGTAAGAGCTCACAACTTTGAGTAGTAATATGCAAAGTGGGTAAACCTTGGGAGCTGCAATGCCATGTAAACCCTACAACTGCTGCTGCTCGTAGCGTACACCTCGGTGTCGTAGGGAGGGTAGGTAGCAAGACTGTAACAGTAATGTTGCAGCCAGATAAATGACAGTCCGCTTGTAGCAATACAAGTGTACAGAAGCCGGCTTATAGCTGATGGATATATTTTACCTCTGTTGCTCTTTTATCATTTGAGCTATCACTTTATCAATTGGTAATTGAAAATCGTGTGTGGATAGTTTTGATAGGTCTACCATTCTATGCTGCTCTTGCAATTGAGGATTGTTTTGCCCAAAGAGTTCCCTGTTGGGTGATTCATTGATATTGGGGATGATTGTAGGATTCAAAAAATCAATTTCGTAATAGATGGACATTACTTGAGTTCCTGTGGCAAATGCACTTTCTACAAAGAAATCTGTGGTATAAATATGGTTTTTAACCAACACATCAGCATTCATTTCTTCCTTAAATTCTCTCACTAAGCATTCCCTTGTGCCTTCTCCAAATTCTAAGCCGCCACCAGGAAATTTACAATATAATTCTCCTTTGATGAGCTCATCACTTACCAGAATTTGGTTGCGTTCATTTATGTAAATTCCATAAACTCTTATTGTTAGCATTTAAGATTTTCTAGTTTTTAAATAATTTGCCATCGCTATGCCCAAAATAATAAAACAAATAATGACAGGAATCCAAAATGCGTAATGTGACTCCTGAAATGGTAGCGGCACATTCATTCCATATATACTAGCTATAAGTACAGGAATACTTAGGAAGATAGTAAGTGTGGTCAAACGTTTAAGGACAATATTTTGATTATTACTTATGATACTGGCAAATGCATCTAATGTACTTATGAGAATATTAGTATAGGTATTTGCCGTTTCTAATGCTTGTGAATTTTCTATTACCAAGTCGTCTAAAAAATCCTTCTCGTCATCACTGAGATCAAGCACATTGGTTCTGCTCATTTTCATCATTAAGATTTCATTACTTCTCAATGCTGTTACAAAATACACCAGACTTTTTTGAATTCTCATAAGCTCGAAGAGTTCTTCATTTCTATTGCTATCATACAATTTTTTCTCTAGCATATTTCTACGCTGATTAATGTCTTTAAGACTCTCTTGGAAATTAGTAATTACTTTCTCAAAAATCTTTAGCACCATCATATTGATATGGTCTGGATGCCGATTTTGAAAACTGTTTAAAAACTTTTTTATGGCTCCATTTTCAAAACTGTTTACAGTGATAATTTGTCCTGCCTTAAGAATAATACAAATTGGGATGGTGATGTAAAATGCATCGCTTTCATTGAAAGAATTGTTCTCAGTAGGCGTCTTTATTACAATAAGCTTTACGTCCTTTTCTATTTCATATCTGCTACGTTCGTCTATATCTAATGAGTCAGTCAAGAAATCAATAGGTATATTAAGGTCATCACTAAGCTCTGTAAATTCTTCTTGCTTTAATGGTGGCAATACATTTATCCAACTGCCGCTCTCTGCCTTATCTACAGCTACCGTTTGGTTATCTTTTATTTGAAAAAATTGAATCATTTTTTATATCGTTATTATTCCTTCAAATACATTTTTTGTAGGACCTTCTAGCCAAATGTTGTTGTAGGAATTTTCATTTTTATTAAAAGTTACCACAAGGTCACCGCCAGGGGTTTTAATATCTATTTTATTTTCACCTTCTTGGTATGCATTTACAATAGCACAGGCCGTAACTCCCGTGCCGCAGCTGAGTGTCTCATCTTCTACACCTCTTTCGTAAGTTCTTACATTTATTTGCCCATCACTTTTTTTTTCTACAAAATTTACGTTCACCCCTTTTTCACTGAAGTCTTCATTGTATCGTATTTTTTTACCTTCCGTCTTTACTTCAATTTCATTAAGTCCTGTGACATCCTTTATATAATGAGGCGAACCCGTATCTAGCAATTTTGCATCTTTTAATGTATCTATTGACTGTACATCAGCCATTTTTACTTTTATATTTCCATTGGGTAAGATTTCTCCTTCGTGTGGACCATCGGCCGTAACAAAATGGTATATATTTTTTACAATTCCTTTTGAATGAGCAAAAGCAACTGTGCATCTGCTTCCATTGCCACACATACTTGATGGCTTTCCGTCTGCATTAAAATAATTCATCCAGAAGTCAAAGCCATCCTTCATTTGTAAGAGAATCAGCCCATCTGCTCCTATACCAAAATGCCTATCGCATAGGCTATTTATTTGTTGCTCATTTATCGCATTATACTGCCCATCTCTATTATCTATCATAATAAAGTCATTGCCAGTACCGTGGTATTTTTCAAAGTTGATTTCCATTTTTTATGCGTGCATTTTTGCAATATTCTCCAACGTTTTTACAATTAATCTTTCCACAGTTGCACCGCCATCTTTGCTAAACTCTTTGGAGATTCTATTGGCTACAATAGCACTAAGAGAAAGACACTGATGCCCTAAAATTTTTCCCATACCGTATATGGCTGCTGTTTCCATTTCAAAATTGCTGATGTTATTATTCCCAAGGCTAAAACTTGTAAGTCTATCTATCAAATGAGGATTGGTAAGTCCCATTCTTAACACCCGTCCTTGCGGGCCGTAAAAGCCAGGACAAGTAACCGTGATACCTTGATGAAAGTCTTCTACAAATTCTTTGAGTAGGTGAATGCTAGCACCTGTGACGTAAGGAGCAGAAATGCCTGCGTGCATTTGTGTATGTGTAATAAATGATTGAAGTAATGCCGATTCTTCATCATTATTTTTATGAAGATAAAAGTTGAGTAGGTTGTCTATTCCTAGCCCGTGGCTACTTGCTACAAAACTATCTACTGGAATGCTTTCTTGTAAACTACCAGAAGTACCTACTCTAATTATTTGTAAGCTAGTAAGCTTTTCCTTGATGGTTCGAGTTTCAAAATCAATATTTACTAGCGCATCTAGCTCATTGAGTACAATATCAATATTATCGGGCCCTATACCTGTGCTAGTTACACTCAGCCTTTTCTTGCCTATGTAGCCAGTATGTGTTACAAATTCTCGATGTTGATTTTTAAATTCTATGCTATCAAAATGTTTACTTACCTCACCCACTCGGTCGGGATCGCCCACAGTTATAATGGTATTGGCAATTTCTTCTGGGCGGCAATTTACGTGGTAGATAGCACCTCGGTCATTTATTATAAGTTCTGATGCTGCAATTATGCTCATTTTGTTACGTTTTTTTGAAGTAAATCTAATTTTTTAGAAGTTCTAAAAGTTTAGGGTTTAAAAATACCCTATTTTTGCAAACCTAAATATTAATTGTTCGGAATAATTGAACTTTTATTGTTTATAAAATGGTCCTTTGGCCGAGTGGCTAGGCAAAGCTCTGCAAAAGCTTCTACAGCGGTTCGAATCCGCTAGGGACCTCAGAAGTTAAATTAAAATGCCAGCAATTATTGCCGGCATTTTTTATAAAAAATCATTACGCTAATGCCAAATAAAAATTTTTTATATTTAGGATTACTAGCTGCAGCATTATTAGTACTTAGCTGTTTCCTGCCTTGGACTACCTATAATTCTGTAAATCTAACTTTCAATGGATTTAATGTAGAACGATTTGTTACGGGTAATTTTTATGGTAAAGCAGGTTATCCTATCGTAGTACTTACAGGAGTGATTTTGTTATTATTTGTTATAAGGAAGCTTTGGGCGAAAAGAGTTGCTGTTTTTATTTCTGCATTTCTGTTAGCCTATATAATTCGTACATACATTATTTTCACCTCTGGACTTGTAGAAGGTGATGTAGAAACTCATTTTGGAATGTATCTTTT
>JBBRHK010000026.1:0-13874 GCA_038222815.1 Chitinophagales bacterium | reverse complement strand
TCGCCAAGTTTATTTTTGGTAGATAATAATGCGAAAGAAAAGAAATATGATTTTAGCTACAGCCTTCAAGCCAATACAAATATTAATGGTCAAGTAAAATTTTATATGAATGCTTTAGGTAAAAGAACTTTACTCAAAGACACAATATTAAGTCTTGTAAAAGGAAGCTCTATTACATTCAATAGTAGTGTGGATGTTTCAAAGTTTCCTATAAATGAAAATACCATCTTTGGTGTACAAGCGGAAATTCCAAACTATAAAGACAAGATTTCTTTTTCTTTAAATAAGATTAGTTACGACCATATTCCAGATATTTTCTATCATTACTATGACCACGTGAATGCGCTGAAACTAGATATGAAAATCGACGGTAAGACTGCGGGATACATAGCAGGTGCAGGCGATAAGATAGCTGAGGCAATGACTCAAATGGGGTACAAGGTTACCATGCTCACAGAGGCGGATATCAATTCAGATTATATAAAGCAATTCGATGTGATTGTAACAGGTGTGAGGGCTTACAATATTCACGCTTGGCTTACAGATAAGTATGATGTGCTGATGAAATACGTAAATGATGGCGGTGTTTTATTAAATCAATACAACACGAATAATAGCATTGGGCCAATAATTGCAAAAATGTCACCGTACCCGTTTACCATAAGTAGAAATAGGGTAACAGATGAAAATGCAGAAGTAAAATTCTTATTGCCTAATGATAGGATTATGACTTATCCCAACAAAATAGGAAAAGCCGACTTTGACAATTGGATACAGGAAAGAAGTACTTATGAAGGGTTAAATGTGGATAGTCGTTACCAACAATTTTTTAGTATGAAGGATGCAGGTGCAGAGGCAACCACTGGTAGCTTACTGGTCGCTGATTATGGTAAAGGGAAATACATTTATAGCAGCTTGGTATTTTTTAGAGAGTTACCTGCTGCAGTACCGGGAGCGTACAGATTATTTGCTAACCTACTAGCCAAGCCAAAAAAATAATTGTATGAGTTATATTGATTGGGGTATTCTTATCGTAGTGTTAGTAGGGATTATTTTATATGGTATGTATAAAAGTAAAACTACTAAAAACTTAGAAGGTTATTTTTTGAGTAACCGCTCTATGCCCTGGTACTTGGTTCTTCTCAGCATTATGGGCACGCAAGCAAGTGCCATAACGTACCTTACTGGACCAGGACAAGCTTACACAGATGGAATGCGATTTGTACAATATTATTTTGGCTTACCCATCGCAATGATTGTCATCAGTTATTTCTTTGTGCCCGTTTATAATAAACTAAAAGTATATACTGCTTATGAGTTTTTAGAAGAACGATTCGATTTAAAAACTAGAACCTTCACTTCATTTTTGTTTTTGCTCAGCAGAGGTTTGAGTACAGGTGTTAGCATCTATGCGCCTTCCTTAATTTTAAGTTCACTAATGGGTTGGAATATTTACATCACGAATATTGTGATGGGTGGTTTGCTCATTACCTATACCATTAGCGGAGGCGCTAGAGCAGTGGCCTACACACAGACTTTGCAAATGATTATTGTATTTGTTTCTCTATTTATCATTGGATATATCGCAGTGAGTTTGTTGCCAGAGGGGATGGGTTTTAAAGATGCCATCGATACCGCTACAGGTTATGGAAAAATGAATGTTATCACGACTGGTTTTACCGAAAAGGGATTTGATTGGAAGGATAAATACAATATTTGGAGTGGATTAATTGGTGGTTTTTTCTTAGCACTCAGTTATTTTGGTACAGATCATAGTCAGGTAGGAAGGTACCTCACGGCTAAAAATGTAAAGGAAAGTAGGAAAGGGCTTTTGATGAATGGAGTTGTAAAAGTGCCGATGCAGTTCTTTATTTTATTGATTGGTATTTTAATATTCAGCTTTTACTTATTCAATAAAGCACCTGTATTTTTCGACAATGCTAAAATGGAACAGGCTATGGCCACGCCTTATGCACCGCAATTGTCAGCCGCTAAGGCAAAGTATGAAGTGGCTTTTGCAGCAAAAGATATACAGCAGGCCAATGTCTACAGGGAAGAATACAAATCTTACATTAAGAAAGCCATTCCAGGAGATGAAGCCAATGATACCAATTTTATTTTCCTACGTTTTGTAAAAGATAATCTCCCAGTAGGTTTAATAGGACTATTATTTGCTGTAATTTTCTTGTCGGCTTGGGGTAGTATAGCGGCGGCACTTAATTCATTGGCTGCTTGTACTATGGTTGATTTTCATCAAAAATTTGCTTCAGATAAATGGAAAGCTAAAGATGAATATAAAATGAGTAAATGGTACAGCTTTGGTTGGGGTATATTTTGTATTATCGTTGCAATGTTTGCGAATAATATTGGCAACAGTTTGATAGAAACGGTAAATATTCTTGGCTCTTTATTTTATGGGGTTATTTTGGGTATTTTCTTAGTGGCTTTTTGGGTTAAGTATGTAAAAGCCGCGGCTATTTTATCGGCAGCTCTTGTATCAGAATTGGCCGTTATAGGAATCTACAAGGCAGAGATTATTTCCTTTTTATGGTTAAATGTGATTGGTGCCTTGCTAGTTCTAATATTATCAGTAATTATACAATTTGTGGAGAATATGAGCAAGAAGAAGTTAGCGTAATACCTATAAGTTGGAAGCCTTAGAAATTTACCATATATCTACTGCCTCACGCTAACTAATTTTTACAACTTCTAGCTGTAATTAATAACTTAAATTGCAGCAATTTTAAACCTATGTGGAGTATTTGTAAAAAAGAGTTGTCGCAGTTTTTTGGGAACGTATCAGGCTATATTGCTATCATATTATTTTTAGTGATTAGCAGTATCTATCTATTCTTATTGCCAGAAACTAGCATTTTAAATAATGGCTTTGCCTCACTCAGCTACTTTTTTGAGTTAGCGCCTTGGGTGTTAATGTTTCTTGTGCCTGCCATTTGTATGCGTATTTTTTCAGATGAGTTTAAGACGGGTACATTCGAAATTCTGAAAACCAAACCAGTCTCAGGTGCTTCCATTAGCTTAGGTAAGTTTTTTGCGGTGTTAATTATTTTATTAATTTCAATTGTTCCCACTATCGTATACGTATTTACAATCAAGCATTTTAGTGTAAATGGATTAATTGATGTTGGTGAGATTGTGGGAAGCTACATCGGATTGTTTTTACTCGCAGCTGCTTTTGCAGCGATTAGTTTGTGTTGTGGTAGTTTTACGAATAATGCCATTGTCGCATTTTTATTGAGTGCTTTTGCTTGTCTTATTTTATATTTTGGTTTTAATGCTATCAGTAAAATTCCTGCGCTACAAGGTAATGCGGATTATTATATTGATATGCTAGGAATAGATTTTCATTATAGAAATATCAGTAGGGGAGTGATTGACACAAGAGACGTTATTTATTTTCTAAGTATTATCGTGCTTTGCCAATTGATTTCTATAAATAACCTTAAACGCAGAACTAATTAACAGCCTTTAAAAAACAAAAAGATTACTTGAAGAAGATATTCAACATATTATTTGGAGGGAGATTTTGGTTGCTCAAAACATTAATTGTTTTAGCTATCATTAATATCGCTGCAACGCAAGTACACACTAGGCTTGATCTTACTGCTGAGAAGAGATTTACCTTAAGCTATGGTACTAAAAAAATCTTAAAAAATTTAAAGGAGCCAGTAAATGTCCAAGTGTTTTTGCAAGGAAATTTACCATCTGCTTTTAAGAAAATGGCAGCCTCTACTTCAGATATATTAAATGCATTCAAAGAAGTAGCTGGTAATAATATCAATTTTGAATTTGTGGATCCTTCCACAATGGTAGATGGGACAGATGTAAAATTTTCTGATAGTCTGCCGCAACTTGGCTTTGTACCGCTCAACCTTACTTCGCAGAGAGAGGATGGTCAAGAACAACAACTAGTTTTTCCCTATGCTTATGTGAGTACAGAAAAAAATGCTGTGCCTGTTACGCTTTACAAAGGGAAAACGCCGATGGTAAGCTTTCAAGAAACAAGCAATGCAGAGTCGCTCTTAGAGTATCAGTTTGCTAGTGCCATTGTAAATGCAACACAAGTGCAAAAGCATATTGTAGCTTACGCCACAGGAAATGGAGAGCCAGAACAGCTGACAACTTATGACCTAGTAGAGAATGTACTTTCTCCCAATTACAAGCTATACACATTCAACCTAGAAACACAGCCATTTGTGCCAGCAGAGTTTGAGGTTTTGATGATAGTAAAACCTACTAAAACATTTACGGATCAGCAAAAATTGAAAATAGATCAGTTTGTAATGCGAGGCGGAAAGCTGATGGTTTTTATGGATAAGCTTAATGCGGAGTTAGATAGCCTTGGTATAGGTTCAGGCAGGGTAGTGGCTTATGATAGAGATTTACAGTTGAACGATTTATTATTTAAATATGGTGCTCGTGTAAACTCAGATTTAGTGATGGATTTGCAATGCGACGTGCTTCCTTTTGATGTAAATGGAAACGGACAGTTTGAATTATTGCCTTGGAATTATTTTCTGGTAATGGAGCCCGGCAGTCAAAGTTCTATTACAAAAAATCTAGGTTATGTATCGGGCAAGTTTGTGAATAGTATTGATACTGTAGGAGAAGATAATATTAAGAAAACGGTACTGCTGCACTCATCGCCCAATGCTCGAACCATCGCTACGCCTGCTATTATTAGTGGTGCAGAAAATGAAATAGCCCAGCAGAGTGAGAAATACAAAAAGGCAAATATCCCCACAGCAGTTTTATTAGAAGGAAAATTTGAGTCCTTATATGCTAGGCGTATGATGCAATGGATGAAAGACAGCCTTGCTAAATATGAAGTGCCTTACAATCAGTCAGCGGCAGAAGACGGGAAAATAATTGTTGTAGCCGACGGTGATGTTATTTTGAATGGCGTGGTAAAAGGTAATCAGCCTATAAGTATGGGGATGAATGCTTATACTTATGGTACGCAAAGGGAATTTCCTTTTGCCAATAGAGACTTTTTACTAAACTCTTTAAGTTACTTGCTAGATAATTCTGGACTTTCAGAATCTCGATCAAAAGAAATTGTGCCAAGACTACTAGATACTAAATTAGTGCAGGCAGAAGAAGACAACTGGAAGTTGATAAATATTATATTACCCATCTTATTAATTTTAGTTTTCGCAATCGTTTATAATTTTATAAGGAAAAGAAAGTACCAATAGTTTTATGGAGAAAAATACATTATTATATATCGTTTTTGCAGTTGTTATTGTGGTAGCGCTAGTACTAGACTTAGGGTTATTGAGTAAGAAAGATACCAAGGTTACTATTAAGGCTGCTATGTTGCAAACACTTCTCTGGGTGGCGCTCGCTATGTCTTTTCTTGTATTTTTATATATAGAGAACGGCTCAAAACCAGCCTTGGAGTTTCTCAGTGCCTATGTAATGGAGTGGAGTCTCAGTGTAGATAATATTTTTGTGTTCATACTCATCTTTACGTCTTTCTCTATCTCCGAAAAGCATTATGGAAGAGTGCTGCTTATTGGAATTTTATTAGCCATCATTTTTAGAATTATTTTCATTGCTGTTGGCGTTGCGCTGGTTGCAAAATTCCATTGGATATTGTATGTCTTTGGTGCTTTCTTGATATTTACAGGAGCAAAGATGTTTTTAAATAAAGAAGAGGAGGGAGAGTTCGAACCCAAGAAAAGTAAGATTTATAAGCTTTTGAGTAGGTTGGTGCCTATCGTCCCAAGCGAAGGAGGAGGAAGATTTTCAATAAAGAGAAATGGAAAGCGCTTTTATACCACTTTATTTATAGTAGTAATAATGTTGGGTTTTATTGATATTGTATTTGCTATAGACTCAATCCCTGCAGTAATGGGTATTGTAGATACAAAGACAGCTTCATATCAAGAAACCGCTAGGTTGGTGATTTATACCTCTAACATTTTTGCTGTGCTTGGGCTGCGTTCGTTATTTTTCTTGCTAAAGGGAGCTGTAAATAAATTTGATTATTTGCCAAAAGGCATAGCTATCGTTTTAGTCTTTATAGGTGTAGAAATGTTGGCGGAGCATTGGATAAGCCAATGGTTTGATAAGACAACAAAGAGCTTTATATCACTAGCATTTATTTGCCTTTGCCTTGGCGGTGCAATGTTCTACTCTATTTTTGTAGATAAAAGAACAAAGAAGAAAGAAGAATACAAAGATCCAAGAGAGGAAATCTCAGAGTAGTTTATTTCCAATAAAAAATATATTGTACACCGTTCAACAAATATCAGACTTACTAGGTACAGGAGCTTTAAAGTATCCTGCCACAGCTATATCTGAGCTATTGACAGATAGTAGAAAACTACAACTTCCAGAAGCAAGTTTATTCTTTGCTTTAGCAGGTGCAGGGCGAAAGGGGCAGGACTTTGTAAAAGATTTATACGATAAAAAAGTTCGTGCCTTTGTTGTGTCCAAAGATTTTCTTGAAGTAGATTTTCCCGAAGCAGATTTTTTAAAAGTAGATGATGTAACGCTTGCACTGCAGCACATCACAGCTTGGCACCGGGCACATTTTACTTTGCCAATAGTCGGTATTACGGGTAGTAACGGGAAGACAATTGTAAAGGAATTACTTTTTCAATTGTTAGAAGAAGATTTTAATATTGTACGTAATCCTAAAAGTTACAATTCACAAATAGGTGTGCCGCTTAGCGTATGGCCAATCAATCAAAATCATACGCTAGGTATTTTTGAAGCAGGCATAAGTCTGCAAGGAGAAATGCAACGATTGGAGCCAATCATACGTCCCTCAATTGGAATTTTTACTCATATAGGTGAAGCACATTCCGAGGGCTTTAATTCTATACAAGAAAAGATTGAAGAGAAACTAAAACTTTTTCTTCATACAAAATTGCTTGTGTTCAGTTATGACGAAACACTAATTGCTAATGCTATAGCTATATTTGTGAAAGAAAAAAATCACGATTTGCGAACGATTTCTTGGGGTAAGCAGGCAGATGCTGACGTAAGAATTTGGCAGGTAGAAAAGTTGGATTTAGTTTGCTCCATAGAATACGAATATCTTGATCAGCGACGAAGAATTATTATCCCTTTTACGGATGATGCATCTATAGCTAATTGTATGCATTGCTGTGTTGTGATGCTCTCTCTAGGTATTTCTACAAAGGTTATAGCAGAAAGAATGAAGGCTTTAAAGCCGATAGCAATGCGCCTTGAGTTGAAGAAAGGAATCAACAATACCTCAATAATAAATGACACCTACAACTCAGATTTTGATTCTTTAAAAATTGCCTTGCAGTTTCTGCAGCAGCAAAATCAACATAAGAACAAGACAATTATTCTAAGTGATTTATTTCAGACAGGAATGAATACCCAAGAATTGTACAGTAGAGTAGCTAAGCACATTAAGAGTGCAAGCCCATCTCATTTTATTGGAGTAGGGCAGCAGCTTATGCAGCACCAATCGTTATTCGATGACGTGCCGACTAAGCATTTTTTTAATTCTACTAGTGACCTAATGCAAGCATTACCATTCTTACAATTTTCTAACGAAACTATTTTAATAAAAGGTTCTAGGCAATTTGAACTAGAACAACTCAGTAAGCGATTAGAAGCTCAAGCGCACGAAACGGTGTTGGAAATAAACCTTGATGCTATCCGTCATAATATTTTATACTATCGAAGTCAATTAAAACCAGGTGTAAAATTGATGGTGATGGTAAAGGCATTTAGTTATGGCAGTGGAGGTTTCGAGGTGGCTAACATCATTCAACAAACAGGCGTAGATTATTTATCTGTTGCGTATGTAGATGAAGGAATTGCTTTGCGTAATGCTGGCATTACTCTACCTATTATGGTATTGAATGTGAGCGAAGATGATTTTAATATTTTAGTCCGCTACCAATTAGAGCCAGAGCTTTTCTCTTTTGCTTTGATGAAAGATTTTGCTAGTTTTTTAGAACAGAATCATATTGAAAAATATGCAGTTCATATTAAATTAGACACTGGAATGCATCGCCTTGGCTTCTTGGAGTCAGACTTAGAAAATCTACTAGCTTCATTGAAGAGAAATACAGCCTTTAAAATTGCTTCTGTATTTACACACCTTGCTGCCAGCGAAGATGCAGCGCACGATGAGTATACCTTACAACAGGCAGCCGCTTTTGAAAGAATGACCAACGCCATTGAAGAAGTCGTTCAAGAACCATTTATAAAACATATTTGTAATAGCTCTGCCATTACAAGATTCCTAGATTTACAGCAAGATATGGTAAGGCTTGGTATTGGTGCGTATGGCGTAGATTCTAATCCAACAACTCAAGAAAAGTTACAGAATGTTACCACTTTAAAATCTACCATTGCACAAATAAAACAATTACCCAAAGGCAGTTCCGTAGGGTATGGAAGAAAGCATTTCCTAGAGAAAGACAGCGAAATTGCCGTAATAAGAATTGGTTACGCAGATGGTTATCGCAGAAGCTTTGGTAATGGGGTAGGTAAGGTCTTAGTAAATGGCACACTTGTAAAAACGGTCGGAAATATTTGTATGGATATGACGATGATAGATGTTACAGGCATTGATTGTACAGAGGGAGCGGAAGTTATAATTTTTGGAAAGGACTTGCCTGTGCAGGTATTAGCAGCCTGGGCACATACGATACCCTATGAGATACTCACAAGCATTTCTCAGCGTGTAAATAGATTGTATTATCAAGATTAATATTAGCATTTCTTAGGGGATTAAAACTATTACTCAACCCCTATCTTTGCTCACTTTATATATGAAAACAAAGCACATATTTATTATCGTTTTTTTAGTGTTATTGGCAGACCAAGCATTAAAAATTTATATTAAAACTACAATGCCCATCAATACCTATACGGGTGTCTTTGGCTCTTGGTTTCAATTATATTTTGTAGAAAATCCGGGGATGGCTTATGGTTGGAAGTTCGGTGGTACTTGGGGTAAGCTAATTCTTACCGTTTTTAGACTAGGCGCTGTGGTTTTTGGTACTTTTTACATTAAGCGTATTATAAAGATGGGCTATCATAAAGGGTTTATTATTTGTGCCAGTCTTATTTAAGCACGTGCCATTGGTAATCTAATTGATTCTTGTTTTTATGGAATGATCTTCGATAAAGGAATGATATATGACCCTAGTGCCGGCGACTACAGCCTGTATGATGGTATTGCAACATTTGCAAAAGCCGGCTATTCATCGTTCTTGCACGGCAACGTGGTGGATATGCTTCACTTCCCAATGATACACGGTACATTCCCTACTTGGTTTCCTGTGTGGGGTGGAGAAAAGTTTGAATTCTTTAGTCCTATTTTTAATATTGCAGATGCTGCCATAAGCTCCGGTATTATTACAATCGTTGTTTTCCAAAATCGTTTTTTCAATAAGAAAAAAGAAGAAGTTGAGGAAGCAAATGTGGATACTGAGACGGTTGTGACGGATGATAATCAGATTTCGTAGCCTACGCAGTTCCCACCGTTTAGTTAAGAATTATACCCTCTTTTTATTCCTTATCTTGTTGCTATAAATATCAAGGCCATGCTACGGCTCAGATATTGATTTTTAAAATCAAAGTTATAGCCCTCAAAAATGATAAGATTAACTAGTACGCTTCTACTCAGTTTTTTTCTAAGTATAAATCTCTTTGCTCAAAAAATTGACCTCGTAAATTATGTAAACCCATTAATGGGAACGCTATCCAGCCCAGACATGAGCAATGGCAATACTTATCCCGCCATAAGTACACCTTGGGCTATGAATATGTGGACGCCACAAACGGGCAAGAATGGTAATGGCTGGCAATACAGCTACACAGCTGATAAAATAAGAGGATTTAAACAAACCCATCAACCTTCCCCTTGGATGAATGACTACGGAGTTTTTTCTCTGATGCCAGTCCACGGCGCACCTACTTTTAAAGAAGAAGATAGACAAAGTTGGTTCTCTCATAAGTCGGAAATATCGAGACCAGATTATTATAGTGTTTTTCTAGCTGACCATAATATAACCACTGAAATTACTACGACAGAAAGGTCGGCTGTAATGCGCTTCACAATGGGCTTTGAGAAAGATAACTATGTTGTGATAGATGCATTTGACAAAGGGAGCGAGGTAAAAATTATACCAGAGCAAAATAAAATTGTAGGATTTAGTAAACGATATGCAAGAGGCGATTTGAAAAACTTTGCTAACTATTTTGTGATTGAATTTGATCAACCTTTTACCTATAATAAAGTATGGCAAGAAGATAGTTTGATGAATGGATTGGTTACAGTAGGAAACCATTCTGGCGCAATCGTAGGTTTTAAAATGAATGGGACTAATCAACAAGTTACCGCAAAGATTTCTTCTTCATTTATTAGTCTCGAACAAGCAGAGATTAATCTGAACAAAGAAATTGGAAATAAAAGTTTTGAAACGATAAGAACCGAATCTAATACTGCTTGGAATAAAGTATTAGGAAAAGTAACTATTGAAGGCGGTAGCGAAGATGAAAAGAAAACTTTTTATTCTTGCTTATACAGAACGGCATTGTTTCCCAATAAAATGTATGAGATTGATAAAGCAGGGCGTACAATGCATTACAGTCCATTCAATGGTGATGTGCTACCGGGCTATATGTATGCTGGTACAGGGTTTTGGGATACTTTCAGAGCTTTGTATCCGCTGCTTAATTTACTTTATCCAAGTGTGAATGCAGAAATGCAAGAGGGCTTAGTCAATGATTATAAAGAAGGCGGTTTCTTACCCGAGTGGAGTAGTCCTGGCTACGCTAATATTATGGTGGGTAATAATTCTGCCTCCGTAGTGGCAGATGCATTTATTAAAGGCGGTAAAGGGTACGACATTAATACTTTATACAAAGCTGTGCAACACGGTGCAGAAAATGTAGGGCCGATAGAAGCTGTAGGAAGGTTTGGCGTAAATTATTACAACGCTTTGGGCTATGTTCCTTATGATATAAACGTAAATGAAAATGTAGCTCGTACTTTAGAATATGCTTACGATGATTTTACTATTTATAAGCTAGCGGAGAAACTTGGAAGGCCTACTAACGAAATAGAAATGTATGCGCAGCGCAGTTTAAATTATAGAAATGTTTTCGACGACGAGAAAAAATTGATGCGTGGAAGAAATAAGGATGGTAGTTTTCAATCGCCATTTGATGCGCTCAAATGGGGTGATGCATTTACGGAAGGTAACAGCTGGCACTACACTTGGAGTGTGTTTCACGATATGAATGGTCTTATCAATTTGATGGGAGGAAAGAAAAAATTTGCAACTAAGTTGGATTCTATATTTTCTATGCCTCCCACTTTCAATGACGAGGCTTATGGCGGTACAATACACGAAATGAGGGAAATGCAAATTGCCAATATGGGACAGTATGCCCACGGCAATCAGCCGATACAACATGCCATCTATCTATATAATTATGCTGGGGAAAGCTATAAGTCACAATACTGGGTTAGAGAAACTTTGAATAGAATGTACAAGCCCACACCAGATGGATATTGTGGTGATGAGGATAATGGACAAACAAGTGCTTGGTATGTTTTTAGTGCTTTGGGTTTTTATCCAGTTACACCTGCGGTAAATCAATATGTACTAGGTGCGCCATTGTTTAAAAAGGCAACGCTACATTTAGAAAATGGAAAAACATTTATAATAAATGCCACAAATTATGCCGCAGATAATAGATACATTTCGTCTCAAAAATTAAATGCAAAATTATACTCTAAAACTTTTATTACACAAGAAGCCATAATGAGTGGTGGAAGCTATGAAGCTAATATGAGTAGCAAGCCAAACATAAGTAGGGAAACGAGTGTGGGAGATTTACCTTATTCCTTTTCTGTAAATGATAAGGCGATGTATGAGAAAGTAAAGGACATAAAGCCGCTTGGTCTTGCCTCTTTAAAATTAAACAAAACAGATACTATTTTAAGAGATGGATTAACGCTGTACTTTATTGATGAGTATAGTTCATTTACCTTGTCACATAAGAAGAGGTTTATAGATATGTATTTTACACAATACCCAAAACTGTTTAATAAATATAATGATGTTGCGCCTAGAGCCGTTACATTTTTCATAGATCCAAAATATAATGGAGTAGCAGAAGCTGGCGGAAGTAGGGTAAGATTTAATCCAGTATTTTTCAATAAAAATACAGAGGATCTAGATGCAATAACACACGAGCTAATGCACCTTGTACAATCTTACGGCGATAGCAATGCCCCCTCTTGGGTTACAGAAGGTATTGCAGATTATGTAAGGGCAGTATACGGTATAAATAATGTAAGAGGTAAATGGACAATGCCTGACCTTACAGAGAAACATAATTATGATAACTCCTACAGGATTACAGCAAGGTTTTTCATCTGGATAACACAGCATTATGCTGCAGAATTTATTACCAAGCTAGACAATCAAATTCGTCAAAAGAAATACACTGATAATTCTTGGAAAGACTTAACAGGAAAAACGCTAACAGAATTATGGGAAGAATATAAATCAAATCCCGCCATTACATTTACCTACCGTTAATAGAATATAGAAATGAAGAAATTTAAAATTGTATTTTCTCTTATTACTTTTTGTTCCTTACATTATTTTGCTGTTGCGCAAATGAATGGAAAGAAAGCTTTGACGAGTTATGTAAATCCGTTGATAGGAACTCAAAAAATGGGGCATACTTTTCCTGGAGCGACTGTGCCTTTTGGTATGGTGCAGCTCAGTCCAGATACTGACAGTTTGCAATACATAGAGAATGGGAAATATAACCCTGATGTGTATAGATATTGTGCAGGATACCAATACGATGATAAAACAATTGTAGGATTTAGCCATACACATTTTAGTGGAACGGGACATTCTGATCTTGGCGATTTTCTAATAATGCCTACCGTGGGTAAGCTACAACTCAATCCCGGTGTGGCTTCTAATCCATCTTCAGGTTATCGCTCTTCGTTCAATCACAATACAGAAATTGCACAGGCAGGGTATTACAGCGTACTCCTACAAGATTATAAAATTAAAGCAGAACTGACTGCCACCGAAAGAGTTGGCTTTCATCAGTACAGTTTTCCACAGTCTAATGATGCGCATATTATTTTAGATTTAACCCACGGTATTTATAATTATGCAGAAAAAAATGTGTGGACATTTGTAAGAGTAGAGAACGATACCTTGATCACTGGTTATAGGCAAACACTTGGATGGGCAAGAACAAGGACTGTTTATTTCGCTATGACTTTATCTAAGCCGATGAAGAGTTATGGTAGTAGCAATTCTAAAAAAGAAATGTACGGAGGCTTTTGGAGAAAATTTAATCAGAAAGAAAATTTCCCAGATCTGGCAGGAAGAGAACTGAAATTATTTTTCAATTTTGATACTAAAGAAGGCGAAAAAATAAAAATTAAATTTGCTTTATCTGGTGTGAGTACAGCAGGAGCTGTCAAAAATTTAAATGCGGAAGTTCAAGATTGGAATTTTGAGAGAGTGAGAGCTGAAGCTTCAGCAAAATGGGAAAAGGAATTAGAGAAAGTAAAAATAGAAGCCGATGATGCAACAAAAATAAATTTCTACACGGGAATGTACCACGCTTTTATAGCACCCAATACTTTTATGGATGTTGATGGACAATATAGAGGACTAGACCAAAACGTTCATCAAGCAAATGGTTTTACTAACTATACTACATTTTCTTTGTGGGATACATACAGGGCGTTACATCCTTTATACAATATCCTACAACCCGCAAGAAATAATGACATGATTAAATCTATGCTGGCGCATTATGATCAAAGTGTCTTAAAGATGCTACCCATCTGGAGCCATTAT
>JBBRHK010000025.1:0-14114 GCA_038222815.1 Chitinophagales bacterium | reverse complement strand
TTTGCCGAAACTATCATCCATTTCTAGTTTGCTGCCGGCATTTAGCCAAACCACACTTCCATCTGGTAAAACAGATTTAGACTTTTGCCCTAGGGGAGTTTGTATCACCTCTTTCTTTATGTCATCAGTTGCAGCAGCTAATGCATTGATAGGTTGATTAGCAAAATGAAAAATTCCTATTACAATTGCAACGATTGATGCTGCTAACATCCAATTCTTATATTTCCTAATAAATCCATCTTTTTCTTCGAAGAGAGTAGTAGCCTGGGCAGATTGCAGCTTTGCTTTTTCGACAATTCTCTCTACATAGCTACTTTGAGAATCTAAGTCCACTGTTGGATTTGTGAAATTCCAAATATCTTGAAGGGAATCAACTTCTAACCTAAGTGCTTCGTTATCAGCAAGTATTGACTCTAACGCAGCAAGGTCTGCAGCTGTAGCCTCCCCATTGAGCTTCCGTGAAATTAAAATCCAGTATTGTTCGTTTTCTTGCATAAATAGATTCCTCTATTTATAAGGACAGATTTTTTAACCCTATCTACTATAAGAAATTAACTTTTTTTTTTAAAAAAATTAAACTAAGATTTTCTTCTAGTGTAAATCGACTTTGGCTTGTTAAGATGCAATGATTCACTAATACGCTTCACTGCAGTGGCCATCTGGTTATCAATGGTATTTACAGAGATATCTAAAATTTCTGCTACAGTTTTATAACACAGACCATCTTCTCTTACAAGTTTAAAAATTAATCTACATCTAGGTGGAAGACGATCGACGATATCTTCTATTAATCCTAGCGTTTCCAAATTGATTAGTGTGTCAGCTGGCGTCTCACTGCTTATAAAACCATTTTCAAATAAATCTAAAGGTTGTTGGGAGAACTCTAGTGATTTTTTTGATATTTCATTTATACAAGCATTCTTTACTGCCACATATAAATACACTTCTAGATTTTGAATACTGGGAAGCGTTGATCTTCTTAACCAAATTTTTATAAAAACATCTTCTACTAATTCTTCTGCAACAACATTATTGTGAATCATTGTTTCAGCAAAATTTATCAACCTTTTTGTGAAGAGCCCAAGCAATGCGCCAAAAGCATCCTCCTTACCTTCACTAATTTTTAGTTGGATGGCAGCCAAGTCGGTCCGATGGTATGGAGTTTTTTCTGGCAAATCGAAGTTGGAAAGTTAATCGATGGCTAAAGTACATTTTTTAGCCGAGAAAGCAAAAGCTAAAAGTCTGGATAAAGAAGTGCTGTGTATGATATGTGCGTAACTCTTTTTTATTAAGTAAATACTATGAAGGGACTTAGAAATTGATTTTTATTATTTTTCAGTTTAATTCGCAATAGCTTTTAGCAATTATGTTTCAAAAAAATATCCGATATTACGAATGGATATTGAAATCTCTTATTCAAAATAAAGTTGATCTATAAAAACAAAAGCTCTTTGTAATAAAGAGCTCTAAAGTATAACTAAGCGTTGTAAATAATGAGTTTTAAGGAATAAGATAACTCTGTAAACTACGCTTTAGCTGTACCTCACCTGTAAATTCATTTATCGTAATAGACTCAATGTAGCCTACGTTTTTAGCAAAGTAGTAGTCAGAGGTTGCTGCCGCAAAGAAACCAACGCCTGGTAAGATACTTCCAACAACAGTTCTTACATGCATTACATCTGTATATGTTGTGTTACCTACTTGCCGAGAAATATTTTTAGCTACAAGGGTATTACGATATTCAGCAGTTGATCCATTAAAAGTGAGAACGTCTGTCCATTGTGCACCTACTGCTTCATTATATTTTAGAATTGTTATATCAATTGCTTGAATAGAACCACCGCCTTGGGTAGTGCCATTGTATGCTATGGTTCTAACGTTACCATTTACACAAGCACTAAAAATTCTTTGTGGGTTAGAGCTACTATAATATTGACGAAACGATACACCACTTATAGTAGAATCATTTACATATTTAATGGTATCAGTTGAGGTAGTTACGCCAGTTGCAGAAGAATCTCTAAAAGTATATACTGTATTATTACAAGTAGGAAAGTATAAGCAAGTCTTGCAGGCTGCATTACTAGTAGTACCACCGCCGCCAGTTCCTCCTCCGCCAGATTGTGTAGGATCTACAAGACTATAATCTTTTTGGCACGATGTAAATAGTGCAGCAAATAGTAGAGCAAGAAAGTAGAGTTTTTTCATTAAAGCTGATAAATTGGTGTATAAATATTTGACGGTAAATGTATTATTAATATGTCAATGTAAATAAAAAGGTTTCTAATATACCTTCGTTCCCTTCTCTAACCATTTACCCCAAAACTTATTATAAGCGTGTACATTGGTAGTAGCTTTATTTTTCATATCATAAATTGGATGCCCTTGATTTACCCATTCAAAGATTCCGCCATAAAGATTTTTTACATTAGTAAAACCTTCTTTTTTTAGTTTTAGCGTGAGGTCTTCACTTCTCTTGCCTATGCTACAGTACACAATGATGGGTTTGTCTTTTGGTAAATCTTTCACAGTACTCATATTAAACTCCGATACACCCACATACCTTGCATTAGCAATATGACTTACCTCAAATTCATTTTTTTCTCTAGCGTCTAAGAAGACATAGTTCTTAGCATTTAGCGCTGCCTCTGGCACATTGATGGTAGGTGTGCTTTTACTCAATAATATTTTTAGCATACGATTAAAAGATGTTTTTTGTACTTGAGCAACGGATATGATTATTACCCCAAGTACGGCTGACATTATCAATATTTTTTTTAAAATTTTGTTTTTCATTGTGTTGAAGATTTAATGTAGATAAAGAAAACAAGATTTTCATAGTCTCCATTTCTCTTATAAATATACGCAAACGGTAGTGGATGGTTTTGGAAAAAAAATAAATTTAGCAACTGCAAGTGTATGAATTCAAACGGTGCAATAACAATCCGCCGCGGCGGATGAAATTATTATAGAAAAAAGTGATGTCTAGTATTCTGAACCCTGAAAGGGTGGCATAAAATTTTAAATGAAATAACTGGTGAAAAGAAGCAGGATAATGTCACCCGTTCCGGGTTTTAAAACATTATGGGAATTAATATCGCAATAATAAAGTCAGCCTTTCAAGCTTTTAATTTAAAAATCATTCGCTTTTACATTAAGCTTTGATATGCAACAGATATTTCTCTTTGAAAAAATCTTCTTTGAATATTTTTTCTATTTCCCACACAAATGGCTTACAGCCACTATCAGAAATTTCTTGAGCGAGGTCACCACCTTTTAAGCAAATCAGTCCGTTAGGTTCTCCCTTCAGTGGCCTGTTGTTTTTTTCAATTAGTGGTCTGCTCCAGCGCCAAAGTTCACCAAGCGGTGCTACAGCTCTACTTACTACGCAGTCAAACTTTCTATTCTTAATATCCTCCGCTCTCGTATGCTGCGTAGTTACATTTTGTAGTCCTATTTCTTCTGCAACGGCAGTTACTATTTTTAGTTTTTTGTTGATGCTATCTACTAAGTGAAACTGTACATCAGGGAATATTATCGCTAGCGGAATGCCCGGGAATCCGCCACCTGTGCCTAAGTCTAGTATGGTAGTGCCAGTTCTAAACTGAAATTGAGTAGCAATACTCAATGAATGTAGGACGTGGTGTAAATAGAAGTTATCTACATCTTTTCTACTAATAACATTGATTTTTTCATTCCATTCTTTATACAAAGCTTGTAGCGCAGTAAATTGTTGTATTTGTTGCGGAGTAAAATCTGAAAAGTAGCTGGTTATTAATTCCATTTGTAAATTAAAATTAGGATAAAATTATTTCCAATGATCGCCTGGTTTTTTAAATAACGCTAGTGAAAAACGCAGGTAGTAAAACCCCATCCAAATATCATATAAAATATAATAAGGGAATAGGTCTTTCTCTTGTAGCTTATCCATTACTTTATAAAAAATAATACCCTGCCATATCAGTTTGACTGCTATTATAATGCCAGCAATCTGCCAATTATAGAATAGGGCAGCGGCTATAGCTAAGGGATAAAATAGTAGCTGACACACTGCATAGGAACCAAGTAAAAACTTATGTATTCCTTTATAATATTTACTTGTGGTGTAATGTCTATTTTTTTGCTTTCGCCAAGCATCCCAGTTTTCTGCTGGTTTACTTTGCGTAAAACTTTTTGGATCCACATTAATGCTCACATTGTTTTTCCTTGCTGCCATATTGATAAACAAATCATCATCGCCACCGGGGATGTTACTATGAGCAGAAAACCCTTTGTGCCTTAAAAATACTGCTTTTTTGTAACTTAAATTTCTTCCTACGCCCATATAGGCCTTACCTGCAAGAGCGTAGCTTAAGTATTGCATAGCTGTGTGAAAGGTTTCCCAGCGTATCAATCTATTGAGTGTCCCTTTTCTTTTAAGGTATTTACCGTAGCCTAATACAATTTCAGTTTGTGGCTTGTAAGCGGCTTGCATACTATCAATCCAATGTTCGGTTGCAGGCACACAATCTGCATCGGTCAATAAAAGTATCTCGTGCTTAGCTGTTTTTATACCAATACTTAAAGGAAATTTTTTGCCCTGTATCATTTTGGCTTCTTGAGTAAGATTTACCACATTCATTTGCCTGTACTCTTTTCTCAATGCTTCGAGTAAATACTCACTATCGTCGTAACTGTTATCATTTACCACCACTACTTCGTGTGTCGTTTTATAGTCTTGTACTAGAATACCAGTAATATTGTTGGCCAAGTTTTCTGCCTCATCTCTTGCACATACCACTACCGATACCGGATTGGTTTGAGTACTCAATGAAGATTTGCTTTTATAAAATGCTAAGCGTGCAAAATAAAAACTATAATAATATAGTAGAGCTGCAGTGACTGTACAGAATGCTACAAATATTATTAAATGCCAGTATTGTTGGATTAGGGTAAAAAAATACATAGCGGCAAAAGTAGCGGATATGTACAGAAGAAACTTATTTAGCTAAACAAAAAAATTACCTTCGCAGCCAGCAATTTATTTTACATCTAATATTATGGCGGCTTTACAATTCGATTTACATAAGACAGACTCTATTACAAAGGCTAGGGTAGGTACTATAACCACTGATCACGGCACTATTCAGACACCCATATTTATGCCAGTAGGTACGGTAGGCTCTGTAAAAGCAGTAACTCAGCAGCAGTTAAAAACAGAGGTAAATGCTCAAATAATCTTGGGAAATACTTACCACCTATACTTGCGACCTGGTTTGGATGTGATAGAGCAGGCAGGAGGACTTCATAAGTTCAACGGTTGGGATAGGCCAATTCTGACTGATAGCGGTGGTTACCAAGTTTTTTCTCTTGCCGGCCAACGAAAAATTAAGGAAGAAGGTGTGATTTTTCAATCACATATAGATGGTAGTAGGCATCTATTTTCCCCAGAATCTGTAATGGATACGCAACGCATAATAGGGGCAGACATTATGATGGCTTTTGATGAATGTCCTCCCGGTGGTAGCCCTTACGATTATGCAAAAACCTCTATGGAACTCACACATCGCTGGCTAGATAGATGTGTGCAACAGTTTACCAATACTGAAGATAAATATGGTTACACTCAAAATCTTTTTCCAATTGTACAGGGTGGTGTACACCACGATTTACGTAAAGCAAGTTGTGAGTATATAGCGTCTAAAGCTGCTACTGGTAACGCAATTGGTGGTCTTAGCGTAGGTGAACCTATTGATAAGATGTACGAAATATGTGCGCTATGTTGTGATCATTTGCCGCAGGAGAAACCTCGCTACTTGATGGGCGTAGGCACACCTTGGAATATTTTGGAGTGCATTAGCCTTGGTGTAGATATGTTTGATTGTGTGATGCCTACCAGAAATGGTAGAAATGCAATGTTATTTACTAGCAAAGGCATCATCAATATAGATAACAAGAAATGGGAGAAGGATTTTAGCTGTATTGACGATGGTATCGGCTGTGCTACTAGCGAGTTTTATAGTAAGGCATACCTGAGACATTTAATGAAGAGTAAAGAATATCTTGGACTTACCATTGCTAGCGTTCACAATTTAGCTTTCTATCTATGGCTTGTAAAAGAAGCTAGAGAGAAAATTATTTCTGGCGATTTTAAATCTTGGAAAGAAGAAATGGTTATTAATTTGCAAACTAAACTATGATAGATATCGCTATTGTCAATTGAGCAACTTAGTTCATCAATAAGATATTCACACTTCTCTGTAAGATATTAAAAGCAATTTCTGCCATTAGATTTTCCTTGTCGAGTGTTGGGTTTACTTCTGTAATCTCAAAACAGCAAATTTTTCTATTCTGCATAAATTTACTGATTAAATCTTCTGCTTCTCTTTCTTTAAGTCCATTGGGTACTGGGGTTCCCGTACCTTTTGAGATAGAAGAATCAAGGCTGTCCACATCAAAACTCACGAAGATGTCTGTACAATCTTTTAGATAGCTCAATGCTTTTCTGCTTACATTTTCTGCACCTACTCTTCTTACTTCCGCTGTAGTTATCACTTTGATACCGTGCTTATCTATCAATGCTTTTTCTTCTTTTTCAAAATCCCGTAGCGAAATAAAAACGATATCGCTTGGTAAAACTTTTGGTGCAATCTTACCAATATTCTTCATCGCATTCCATTGCTTAGAGGTTTCTGCGTCTAGTACATGAGACTTATTAATATCATTGTCTTCATTGATTGCGGTAGCTAACGGCATTCCGTGCATGTTACCGGTAGGCGTGGTGTAAGGCGTGTGCAAATCTGCGTGGGCATCTATCCAGATTACACCTAGTTTTGATTTTGGCTTAGCCATCTTTATACCTGCAATTACGCCACCTGCAGAGCTATGATCACCGCTCAATACAACTGGAAAAAAATTATTTGTAATAGTTTCTTTTACTACAGTGGATATTTTCTCATAATTATTTAAAATGGTATCTATCCGCTTTGCATAAGGAGATTTTATAGGCTCAAACAACAAATTATTAGTAGAGGGAATTTTCTCTGTCGGAAAATTTACAAAGAAATTACTCATAAAATCTAGCGCAGCTATTTTTATGGCTTCTATTCCTAAACTTGCACCACGGGTTCCTGCTCCGATTTCTGATGGTATCTCTATTAATTTAATGTTCTTCATATTCTATTGCTAATAATTATTTCTGTTTTTTTCTGAAAAATCCTTTTCGAATAAAGTTCTTCAAGCTATCGTGATAGCGGTGAATTTACAACTTCATTTCTAAAGGATTTTCCCCCTTTATTGTTCCGGTAGCGCTCACAAGTTGAAACCTAGCAAACATTTCTTCGCTGTACCAATTCTGTGCCTTCGTTTTTTTTATTATTTCTGCGTGTGTAGCACTTCCGTATGCAAATTTTTTCATTAGCGCTTCGCTCTGCCATACACTCAAAGTAGCCTGCTTAAGCCAAGGCACTTCACCAATGCCTAGTGAGAATATAAAACCTTCAGCTGCTAGCATACTTTCAGTAGCAGGAGCTACATTTTGCCAAAAATATTTTGCTTTATTTAATCGAATAGTTGCTCTTGTAAGAACTGCTATTGGTAAATCATTGTCTTCTTTTTTTACAGTATTCTCCAGTGGTTTTTTGCCATCCCATTCGCCGTGTACCATCGTGGGATTAAGATTTAAAAGAAATTTCTCACACCCGAAGAAGGATAGATAATTTTTGATGAAACTACCAAGACTAGTTTCTATTTGCTCGTCTATTGATTGACTTTTGACTATTTCCTTATTTACATAAAAAATTGCCCATTGTTGTAGGTCTGGGACTGCGTCAAAGCTTCCGTTCTTCCCACTGCCCATTAGCTTATAGAAGCTTATTTTTTTGTTGAAAAATAGGGGTAATCTAAAGATAGCCATCGCTATAAATGCGAAGGGTATAAATATTTTTTTATATCTAATTATTAATAAAGTAGTTGTCATAGGGGAAATAAATCCAAAATGTTAATTTTTTTGGCATTAAATATGTTAGGTTACATTGAAATTCTAACAATATTTAATTCTTAACAAAGGTACAACCGAACTGTGGGTTAATTAACAACTAAAAAAACCTAACGGGGAGCGTATCAAACTAAAAACAAAAAACATGAAACAATTATTCAAAAATGCCTTATTTGTCCTAATCAGTTTTGGGATGTTCACAACTGTGGTGAATGGCTCATCTGTTCCTACAAGTGTTGATCCTGTGCAGATTCTATTAACTGATCCAGTGAATCCAACCTCTATTCATAATGCAGTGGCAGGATTTAAAGATTTAAGTAAAAAGGAAAGACGTGCTAAGATTAAAGATGTAAAATCAGCTATTAAGGAATATAAAGTGCAAAAAAAAGCAGGCGCTGCTGCTAGTACTAACACTTTGCTGCTAGTTATTTTGGCTATTTTATTGCCACCTTTAGCTGTATATCTTCATCAAGGTGAAATCAACAAGAAGTTTTGGATAAGTTTATTGCTTACTTTACTATTCTTTTTACCAGGTGTTATCTATGCATTGATTGTTGTTACAAATAACGATTAAGAAAATAAATTATTTTGATACTCAGCCAGCTTGAAAAAGCTGGCTTTTTATTTTATCCTAGGATCAAGTTTTTTGTATAATAGATCTGAAAAGAGATTTACTAGTACAAAAATAAAAGCACTTACTAGCACAGAGCCCATTACAATAGGGTAATCTAGTTTTTCCAATGCATCTACAGTTATTTTTCCCAATCCTTTCCAGCCAAAAATATATTCTACAAAAAAAGCACCGGCTAGCAACTCCGCAAACCAGCCTGTTACAGCAGTTATTACTGGGTTTAGACTGTTAGGGATGGCGTGCCTAAGAATTATTTTATATGTGCTGAGTCCTTTTGCATAGGCTGTTCTGATATAGTCTTGGCTTAGAACATCTAACATACTACTTCTCATAAGTTGTGTAATAATAGCCATTGGGCGAATGCCTAATGTTATGGCTGGTAAGATTAGATTTCTTAATGCCAACGACTTCTCGCCAGTCAACTCATTTACTTGATAAAGACTACCTGTAACTGACAGACCGGTATAATCGTGCAATACAATACCAAAGATGTAGGCAATGACTATTGCCATAAAAAATGAAGGCGCACTTATGCCAGCTATGCTGCTTACTATTGCAGTATTGTCAATCCAGCTATCTTTCTTTAACGCTGCGATCGTGCCTAAGAGAATGCCAAAAAATACAGCAAATAACATAGCACAGCAAGTCAGAACAATCGTGCCAGGCAGCGCATCTGCAATGACGGCAATGGTATCTTTTTTAGTCTGATAGCTTTTTCTTAGATAGGGAACTTTAATGCCCACCTTAGTTGCGCCACCTATAAAGAAGCCTTTCAATTCTTTTTCCTTTATCGTACTGGCGTGATGAATAGCAATGGGCGAAACGTCATTTATGTAAAATAATAATTGTTTCCAGCCTGGCTGGTCTAAATACAGTTCTTTCTTTATGTTATCGATTGTGGCTTTGTTGCCGCTTTGGCCAATCAAAAGCTTTGCTGGGTCGCCTAGGCTCTGAAACATTACAAATACCAGCACTACCACACCTAGCATTACCAATACAGATTGAAATATTTTACTGAGCAGTGACTTCATATTTTATTTTAATGTAGAAAAATTAGCCCAGCTCAATTTTTCTTTAATAATAGAGCCGTTCATTTCCATAATGGTAGGATTCACTCTAGCAGCAGTCTTTATCGCAGTACCGTCGGTCACAAAAATATCGGTCACTTCAATATTCAATTGCTTTAAAAGTTTGGTTACGTTCTCTCTCTGTGAGGTTACCACATATATTGGGCGTTGTTTATTTTGAGAAAGTCTTTTCACTTCAGCTTCCCAGCTCTCGTAATTATTAGGAACTTCCTTTATAAAAAGTAATAGATAGTTTTTATTCGATTCTAAAATATTCCCAGTTACATCATCACCTGCAGCATTAGAAAATTTAAAATCGTTGATGAGTGGCATATTATTAGAACCCGCCTTCACTAGTTGTTGATTTCTTTCTACAAATGTCCAAGAGCTATCAGGCAAGGCAGTCATAGGAAATTCCTTTTTTGTTCCATCCTTTTCATATACGAAGCTTATGGCAAATTCATCTGCAATAGCATTATCTGGCATCTTACTTAAAGTCACAATATCATTACCTTTTTTAAAAGGCAAACAGTCTACCAGTGGTAAATATTTTAAAACATAGAATTGAAGAAATAAGGTGCATAATGCGCCAAGTAGTACAATTAATGAACGTACAATCTTCGATGGAATGGGCACGATGTATTTATTTCTTGTAAATAATATTACTGCGAAAGCTAGTAAAATCAGGTCTTTTACAAAAGTTTGGATCGGTGTAAGCGGAATGCAATCGCCAAAGCAGCCACAGGCTTTTACCTTGCCGCTATATAGAACGTAAGCTGTGAGAAAAGTGAAGAATGTCATTAATGCCAGTAAGATATAACTAGTGAGTTTTGGCTTCCAGCCTACCAGCAAGGCAATTCCCACTACCACCTCGAGCGTTATCATAAATATTGAAAATTCTAAAGCGTAGCCGTTAAGGAATTTCATACTGCTAGTCATAAAACCAGACTGACCCCAAGCTTCAAAGAATTCTTGCATTTTATAAGCCAATCCCAAAGGGTCAATTGCCTTAACTAATCCCGAAAAAATAAATAGTAAACCTGTTAAAATTCTTAATATCCAAATTGTTTTTTTCATATTTTGGCGCCCTTTTTATTCTTCTTCTAATTCATCAATCAATTTAGTAACTTCTTGGGTAAAAAGAATTCGATTATAGTTTTTACTTTTCAATCCAGTATAAAGTTGCTTGTCGCCTGTCCATAAATGACCTTTTAATAAATCGTTGAGTGCAACAAAAATGCTATCGTTTTCATCTATATCTTTAAGCAACTTTTGAGCATCCAAAAAAGTTTTCTTAGGGATTAGCCTTTCATCAATAAATGTTATTCGTTGAGTGACTAATTCTTCAAGTTCGATGAGACTTTCTTCTGACAGGTTGGTTAGTTTTAGAAGTTTTTGCCAGTGATTCCTAATCTCGGTTTTAAGAAAACCGCTAGAATAAAACTCCACATTTTTGTTGTGATGTAACAAGATTTTCGCAATACTACTTTCGGTGTTTAACAATGCACTAAAAACAATATTTGTATCTACTACGATTTTCACTTCGTTAGTTTACTTTTATTTTTAGTCCAATATTCTGCATTGATTTCTGCGGCAAGGTCATCAGCGACAGACTGGGAAATATCGAAATCAGCCGTTAATTCTTTATAACGAGCATAATTTAGAAATTCTTGTAAATCTTCCACATCCACAGTAGCCGGGAGTCGAATAATTACTTCTTTAGAGGTTCTTTCCACGATCATAATTTGCTAATTGTGTATTTCTCGAAGTTACGAATTTAAAGGGACGATTGTTTGCTAAAAATAATTGAAAAACACTCAATATTATCCTATTTCTTCTCTCCATCCAATATCAACGCAAACACCGCATAATTTAATATATCATAAAAATTAGCATCTATACCTTCACTCACACTAGTCTTTCCTTCGTTTTTTAAAATCTGTTTGATGCGTAAAATTTTTGCTAGTATCAAATCTGTTTTTCCTTCTTGGCTCATATCTCTCCAAGCTTCTCCGTAGTCATTATTTTTTGCAAGCATAAGCTCCATTGCCTGTTGTGCTATTTTCTCGTAATGTGCTAGTACGGAAGCAACAGAGAGATTTTCCGGCTCTTCATTATTTATCTCTAGTTGTATCAGACCAATAATGCAATAATTGATTATGCCAGAAAACTCAGATGGAATGTCATCTTCTATTTTTTGAATAATTCCTTCCTGAATATTCCTAATTCGCCTAGCTTTTATATAAATCTGATCGGCTACAGAAATGGTGCGATATACCCTCCAAGAAGTCCCATAATCGGCTGTTTTTTTAATGAAAGTATCTTTACACTTTTCTATTATGTTGTTATAGCTCTGTAATGTGTTCATTTAAATTGAAGGTAAGCTGCTTGTTTTTGTGCAATTTTGCAATGGTTCAAAAATACGAGCAATAAAGTAAATGTATATACTCAATATCAAAGGAAAATTAATGCCGGTAGAAAGCCCTTGGGTTATGGGGATTTTTAATGCTACGCCAGATTCATTTTTTGAGGGACATCTTGAAAAATCTGCTACCGCCAATTTAGAAATTATCAGCAAAATGATTGCGGGTGGAGCTAAGATTATTGATATTGGCGGACAGTCTACCCGGCCTAATAGTGAGAAGATATCCGCTGAGGAAGAACTAGCTAGGGTGTTGCCCATTATCAGTTTGGTAAAAGAAGAATTTCCTGACACGCTTATTTCTATTGATACATATTATGCCGCAGTAGCCGAGGAAGCAGTAGTAAAAGGTGCTGATATGGTAAATGATATAAGCGGAGGTACTATAGATGGAAATATGCTAGAAACTGTAGGAAAGCTAAATGTGCCCTATATCTGTATGCACATAAAAGGTACACCACAGACGATGACAACAGAGACTAATTATGACAATATATTGGTTGAAATGATGCAATACTTTAATGAAAGAATTATTGCTTGTAGGGCAGCAGGAATAAAAGATATTATTGTAGATCCCGGTTTTGGATTTGCAAAAACAACAGAGCAGAATTTTTTGTTATTAAAAGAACTTGATTATTTTAAAACATTGAAATTGCCAATTCTTGCTGGCATTTCTAGAAAAAAGATGATATGGGGTACGCTAAGAACCACTGCTGCTGAGGCTTTAAATGGTACGACAGTGTTAAATAGTTTGGCTTTAATGAAAGGGGCGAGCATTCTTAGAGTCCATGATGTAAAAGAAGCAGTAGAGGCGGTGAAACTGGTAAGGATGATGCAAGGAAAACTGAATAAATAAAATAATGGCCACAAGGCGATACGAAGGATAAATATGAAACTGTTTCCAAAAAATATTTTAGCTCAATTAGAATTTGATAAAGTAAGAGAGCTTGTAGCTGCAAAAGCCAACTCCCAGCAGGGAAAAGATCGAGTAGCAGAAATGCGCTTGCATACGCAGAGGGAGTATATTGTCAACGAATTACAGCAAACGGCAGACTATAAAGTTTTATTAAGCTCTGGAGTACATTTTCCCAATGATTTTATTGCAGATATAAAAAGAGAAATAAAGCTACTATCTATACCAGGAGCTACTCTTGGTGGCGAACAGTTTTTACTCATCAAAAGATTGGCGCAAAATACAGCTAGTATTTTTAGGTGGTTCACTGCCGAGATGAGCCTGATATACCCTGCGCTGATGCAACCATTAGCAGATACTTACTACGAAAAGGTAATTATAGAACTCATTAATATCGTGCTCGATGAAGCAGGCGTGGTAAAGGATAATGCGAGTGTGGAGCTGTCTGCGATAAGAATGCGATTGTATAAGAAAAGAAATGAGCAACGGCGAATCTTTGATAGGTTGGCTTCCAAGCTTAATAAGCTAGGCTACCTAACCGATATCTCTGAAAGCTTTATGAATGGTAGGAGAGTGTTGGCAGTTTATGCAGAGCAAAAGCGGCAGGTAAAGGGCATCTTACACAGCGAAAGTGATAGTAGGAGAACAAGTTATATTGAGCCAGAAGAAACAGCACCAATCAATAATGAAGTGTATGCGCTAGAGCACGAAGAACTGCTGGAAGTAAATAGAATTCTTAAAAAACTCACAGCAGATTTAAGCATTTATTCAGGTCTTTTGCAAGATTGGTTTGCAATTGCTGGCACTTATGATTTTATTAAAGCCAAGGCTCTTTTTGCAATTGATACAGATAGTCATTTTCCTGTGGTGCTCAATAAGTCGCATATTCATCTTATCAATGCCTATCATCCTTTACTCAAGTTGTATAATAAAGAGGCAGGTAAGCCCACGATACCTACAAATATTTTATTGACAGATAAGGAAAGTATTCTGGTAATCAGCGGGCCTAATGCAGGAGGAAAAACTGTAACGATGAAAACTGTGGGGCTTCTGCAAATAATGTTGCAAGCAGGCTTACTCGTGCCGGTTTCGCCAGATAGTACAAT
>JBBRHK010000024.1:0-14347 GCA_038222815.1 Chitinophagales bacterium | reverse complement strand
GCTTTTAAAACGGAACTAAAAGGATAAAGCACCCTGTCATTGGCTATTCCCAATATCAATTGCTGAATCTGATAACTCTCTTTTGGATAACTTATTTCGAGGATGGAAGTTGTTGGATTTCTCTGAAACAACAATTCTGTTTCATTGATGTAGTATGATTTTAATTCAATCCACTTGGTTTTCTTTTTCAATGGGTCAAGATTACCAAATACATATTTAATTCCTCCTACTATTTTTGTGTATGGTTGAGTATTTACTTTGCCTGTACTATCTGTGAAATTGTCCCCTGTAAATTTTGCTGCATTACCATATAAAGTAAGATGCCTGGCGTCTTCATTTGGGTAAAAAGTATAATTAAATTTAGCAAGACCATTGAGGGATTTAGATCTTGTAGCGTACAAAGGGGCTAATAAAAATTGAAACTTATTGGGAGGTAAGTTATAGTTGTGAAGTGCAGCACCTAGCATTATACCATCGTAAAAATTAGCACCTATAATGGGAGCATAAGAAATATAATTAGTGCTTTCTTTTTGATTAAGATTTAATAAAAAGTTGAATTTAGTTGTTTTTGTATCTGATGTTAAAGGGCCTGTTTTATCTAGTAAAGCAAATGTTGGAGTAAGATCACTGGAGCTATTATCAGACATTATTTTTTCAAAATCTTTTCTTGTAGGATGTTTAAATTTCCATTCTTCAAAGTATTGACACATAGCTTTGTCAAAGTTTTCTTTGCCCATAACGTTACTAAGCTGCGTTAGCCACATTGCTGTTTTTTCATAACTTATCAATCCGTAATTATAGTGATTAAAGTCGGCTGATGCGGTTGTTATCGGCTGGTCACTGTGTGTTGCTTGCAATGTCTTTACCGCAAATGTGAAATCATCTAAAGAAAACCTTTTTGAAAAATTATTTTTTTGCTTGTGGCTATTGTAGTATTTCTTTTCATATTCTTTGTCGTAGTAAGAATTCAATCCTTCATCCATCCAAGGTGCGTCTCTCTCATTACTAGCGAGTATTCCTTGAAACCAATTGTGACCTATTTCGTGATGGATAACCATATCTAAATCCTTTTCATCATTGGCATATAAAACAGTAATAGTCGGATATTCCATTCCTGCTTGTTTCTTCATCACATCTTCTAGTACTTTTACTGTCTTATAAGGATAGGTTCCAATTAATTTAGATTTTTCCTCCACACTTCGCTTCATAAATTCAATGGCCTTTGCTGGCACTATTTTTTCTGACAGACTATAATATTCGAAGAGAATCTTATTATTACCTATTGTTGAAGTTTCCGTTGTTTTCTTAAAATTCTTATCTGCAAACCAAGCAAAATCGTGGATGCTATTTTCTTGGTATTGGTAAGTGGTAGTGGAGTCTTCTTTTATTTCTTGGATTAAATTTCCTGTTGCTGCGATTATATAGTTAGATGCCGCAGTAATACTTACATCATAGCTACCAAAGTCTGAATAGAATTCTCCTTGGTCTAAATAGGGGATAGGATGCCAGCCACTTTTATCATACACTGCTACTTTAGGAAACCATTGTGCTATCTGATAGGAATTTTTATAGTGTCCACTGCGAGAAAATATTCTTGGCAACTTGGTATGAAATGGAGTCTTTATCTCAATTTTACTGTTAGGTGCAAGACCTTCTAGAAGGATTAATTTTATAATATCAAGATGAGTTGGGTGGGCTTCTACTTTTAATATTTGATTGTTGGTTGTAAAAGAAAGCCCGTCTATATATCCTCTGGAGTCTTCGTTAGAAAAATAGAAATCTGTATTGCCATTTTCCAATTGCTGCTCACTAAAAGCTGTCCTATCATTTTTGTATGCATTAGGCCACAAGTGTATCCAAAGGAAATTTAGAGTGTCTGTAGAATTATTTTTATATAATATTGTTTCTACAGCATCTAAGCTATTATTTTTATCATCTAGCTTAACGCCAATCTTATAATTTACTTCCTGTTGCCAATATTGTGCATAGCTAGCACTAGGACAAAATGCAAGAGTAAGTATGATGCCAAGAAATTGTTTCAATGCTTTTATTTGTGTTTAAATATATTCTATAAAAATAAGTTGCATTTCTGTAACTGGTTACTTTCCTTTTCCAGAAAATATTATTTGCAGGCTGTGAATCATTATTTTAAAATCTAACCCTAAGGATACATTTTCTACGTATAATAAGTCGTAGACAAGTCGCTCTTGCATTTCTGCAATGTTTTCTGCATAACCAAACTTTACCATACCCCAGCTAGTAATTCCAGGTTTTACTTTAAAAAGGTAACTATATTCTGGATTAAGCTTCATTAATTGATCTATATAAAACTGCCTTTCAGGTCTTGGTCCTACTATACTCATTTCCCCTTTTAAAATATTCCAGAGTTGAGGTAGCTCATCAAGCCTCCATTTTCTCATAACCTTGCCCCAAGCTGTTATTCTTGGGTCGTTCTCACTGCTCAGCATAGGTCCATCAGGCTCTGCATCTTGTACCATACTTCTAAACTTATACATTTTAAAAGGCTGTCCTTTATATCCCACCCTTTGTTGAGTAAAAAATGTAGTGCCCTTATTACTTATCCTCTGCCTAACAATGATATAAATAAAAACAGGGACTAGTAAAACGAATGCTAGTATCGAAAATACAATGTCAAGAATCCTTTTTATATTTTGCTTCCATTGAGGAAGCTGACCGGCATGTAAATCTATTAATGGTACACCCATCACATTTGTAGTCTGTATAGCTCCAGTGAGGATATCAAGTGTGTCAGGAGAAATTTTAATATTTACCTTTTCATTTGATAGGGTTTGCAATATTTTGGTGATTTGATCTCGTTCATTTTTTTCTATTACAATAATTACTTCTTCAATTTTTTCTTGTTTTACAATTTCCTTTAATGCTTCAGTAGTATCATATTTCTTAATGAACGCATTTTTCAAAAAAGTATCATTGCCATTTGTATTGAAAAAAGCTTTTAAAACAAAACCTGATTTTTCCCTCGATTTCTCAAATAGGTTTACAAATTCATTAGCTCTCTTGGTAGACCCAATGAGTAAAGTATTGAAGAATACAGTGCCATTGCTAAGTTGTTTTTTACTTCGGTTTAAAAAAAATAATCTAAAAAATATGGTGAGGGTAAAACTTAAGCCTAATAGAATAAAAAATTCTATGTAATACCGCATATTATTTACTTGAGGATTTTTAAGGATAAAAAAGAAAAGTAAAATAATACAACCTACAAGTGAAGTTACTATCGTTTTAAAAATTTCACTTACCCTTGATTTGTAGTATAGCGAATGGTAGGTTCCTGTAAGAAAATGTAAGGTAAGCCACCCAGTTACATAAAAGATAAATCCAACGTAAAAGCCAGACGGTAAAGAAAATTCGTAGTGATATAAGATAGGCCTAGCCGCATAGAATCCGAGCCAAGAAAACAGGCTGGCAAGTACATCACCCAAGATATACCAGCTTATATTGATGCGAGGTTGTTTCAATTCTTGGGTCTATGGAGTTGTATTATTATTGAGGGCTTTTATTAATCTTATCTAAAATTTGATGTGCTACAGATAGCGCAGCAAATCCTTCTGCAATTGTTACAGGTGTTTCCGTGTTATTGATAATAGCATCTGTAAAAAGTTGAAGTTCTGTTCTTATCGCATTGCTTTCCTGTACAGCAGGGTTAGCAATGGCTATTGTTTTTTTACCTGAATTCGTTTCTATATCGAAACTAAAAACATTTTTATCTCCAGGGGTTTGGAGTTTTATTACTTCTGTCTTTTTATCTAAAAAATCAATACCAATGTATGCATCTCTTTGAAAAATTCTCATCTTTCTCATTCGCTTCATTGAGATACGGCTGCTGGTAAGATTTGCTACACATCCATTATCAAACTCTATCCGCACGTTTGCAATATCTGGAGTATCACTCATTACTGCTACTCCATTTGCTGAGATATAATTTATAGTACTCTTTACTAATTTTAAGATGATATCTATATCATGAATCATTAAATCTAATATCACACTTACATCTGTTCCTCTTGGATTAAACTGTGCTAACCTATGCACCTCAATAAACATTGGCTGTAAGTCATAATCCTTCAATGCTAAAAATGCAGGATTAAATCTTTCTACATGGCCTACTTGAAATTTGCTATTAGATTCCTTGGCTAGTTTCAATAAATTCTTTGCCTCATCAATGGTATGTGTGAGTGGTTTTTCTACAAAAACATGTTTGCCATTTCTTAATGCGAGCGAGCAGAGATCATAATGAAAAATAGTAGGAGCTACGATATCCACAGCATCACATTCTAGAATAAGTGCTTCAGCAGAATCAAATCTTTTTACGCCATATTTTAGTTCGATAGCCTTTGCAGATTCTTCATTTGGATCAAAAAATCCTACCAGCTGGGCAGTCTCAATTTGCTGCCAATTTTCTAAATGAATTTTTCCTAAATGTCCTACACCTAACAAGCCTATCTTAACCATCATTTTTCTTTATTGAGTAACGCAACTATTTAACCCACTAGTTTACCATCTACATAATGGAGTTCTGACTTTGTTTTAGCTTCGCTATAGAAGCCCATTTTGCTAAACTTGCTTATTCTATTCTCTATGCGTTCTTGTGCTGATTGTTTTTGTAAAGATTTAATAGTTGGTATTAAATAGGCTTTTAATAAATCTGCCGCTTCTTGATAATCCCAGTGTGCGCCGCCTAATGGTTCTTTTATTACTTCATCTACCAAGCCAAACTTGAGCATATCTACACCAGTAAGTTTTAATTGCTCCGCTGCTACTTCTTTTTTATCCCAAGTGCGCCACAATATAGAACTGCAACTCTCTGGCGAAATA
Organism: Chitinophagales bacterium; assembly: GCA_038222815.1. Taxonomy (GTDB): domain Bacteria; phylum Bacteroidota; class Bacteroidia; order Chitinophagales; family Chitinophagaceae; genus Ferruginibacter. The sequence goes on along the minus strand of JBBRHK010000024.1, from coordinate 9,493 downwards.
ACCGTGTACCAAGTATTTTCGAGCATTACTACTTTGTCGCCAACACCTATTCCTAGGGCTCCACCGCTTGCTCCTTCTCCTATGATTACGCATATTACGGGAACTTTTAGGCTCACCATTTCAAAAATATTCCTAGCAATCGCTTCACCTTGCCCTCTTTCCTCTGCCTCTATACCCGGGTATGCACCAGGAGTATCTATTAATGTGATAATGGGTTTATTAAATTTCTCTGCAAGCCTCATCAACCTAAGGGCTTTTCTATAACCCTCAGGATTGGCCATTCCAAAGTTTCTATATTGCCTAGTCTTTGTATTGGTTCCTTTCTGCTGACCAATAATCATAACTGTTTCGCCATTAATCTTTGCAAAACCGCCTACCATTGCTTTGTCATCCTTTACATTCCTATCGCCGTGAAGTTCTACAAATTCGGTAGTCATATTTTGAATGTACTTTAGCGTATAAGGTCTATCCGGATGCCTACTTAATTGAACCCGCTGCCAAGGTGTAAGATTCTTGGTGATTTTAGCCTTTTCCTTTGCTATTTTCTCTTCTATTTTTTCAATTTGGTTGGATACATCGCTATCAGAATTTTCTCCAGCAGTTTTTAATTCTGCCAGTTGGTCATACATATCCTTTAAAGCCTTTTCTAGTTCTAAAAACTGTCTGTTTTCTATCGAGGGCATATTTTATTTTTAGATGTTTATTAGTAGTGTAAAATAAAGCGTTTTTTCCTAAAAAAATGGTTTTGATTTCAGCTAATGTGGGTTTTAGTCCAATTCATTGCTAACTAAATAGTAGTTGTGAAGCCTAAAGTACCTATTTTGTATCATTTACGCAGCGGAATCCAGGATGTTCAAGTCCAGTATCTGGGCTACTTTTCATTCTTCTGGCAACTAATTAAATGCTAGAAATTAAGTTCTTCATCAATCTAGATTTGAATAAATAATTTAAAAATCATTGCTGCTAATATGCCGCCGATTATCGGACCTATTACAGGAATCCAGCTGTAGCTCCAATTAGAACTGCCTTTATGTTTTAAGGGAAGAAAGGCGTGTACAATTCTTGGACCTAAATCTCTTGCGGGGTTGATAGCATATCCTGTAGGGCCGCCAAGACCAAGACCTATTGCCAATACTAGGAGAGCAACGGGTAAAGCATCTAGGGCTCCCAAGCTACTGCCTGGCTTTGCAATAAATAGAACACCAAATACTAGGAAAAAAGTTCCTATAATCTCGGTAAGTAGATTGTAAAAATTTCCTTTTATAGCAGGGGTTGTAGCAAATGTTGCAAAGACTAAATCTTTATTTTCTGTTGCATCGTAATGTTGCTTGTGGCTGAGATATACTAAAATGGAACCAAGCATCGCTCCACACATTTGACCTGCAATATACACTGGCACCTCTGCCCAGCTAAAGTCTTTAAAGCACGCCATAGCAATAGTAACAGCAGGATTCAAATGTGCATCACTACCATGTGAGGCTGCGTAAACGCCTATGAAAACTGCCATAGCCCAAGCAAGTGTAATTACAATCCAACCGCTATTGTTACCTTTCGTCTTGTCTAACACAACATTGGCAACTACACCATTGCCAATAGTTATAAGAAACATTGTACCTATAAGTTCTGCAAAAAATGGACTCATAATATGTAGCTTTAGTTATGTATTGGGTAAAAAGTGTTGTGCTATTTTATTAAATTCTAGTAGCTGATTGATTTTCCAGTTATCGTCTTTTGAAGCATATTTGATAAAAATGTCTGCTACTGTTGGTGCTGCTTCTATTGCAGCTTTAGCGTCTAGAAAAAGTAGTCGTGTTCTTCTGGCTAAAATATCTTCTACCGTCATAGCCATTTCATTCTGTATGCTGAATAGAATTATTGCCTTACTTATTTCGAATCGAGGATGAATAGTTGCTCCCAATGTAGAATCATTGCTTATCATCTCATTTACAATTTTTCTGTCAGTGCCCAGAGCGTCAAAACTAGTCACTTTTTTTTCGAAGGTATTTCCGTGAATGGAAAGTTTATGTGTCTTGGATTTATTTTTTGGCCAGCCTGCCACCTCCACTGCTTTATCGATAGTATGTTCTGCCATACTTCTGTAGGTAGTCCATTTGCCACCGGTTACGTGAATCAGCCCACTTGGTAAGACTTTTATTACATGGTCTCTTGGCATTACAGATGTTTTCTTCACACCAGATTGTTTTGCCAAGGGTCGTAGTCCTGTAAAAATTGCCTTTACATCTTTTCTTGTAATATTTGCTCCTGTGTATCTATTAAAATGTTCTATGATAAAATTGACCTCGCCTTCCTGCGCTACAGGCTCTGCTAAAACTTCATTTACAGGAGTATCTGTTGTGCCTACTACTATTTGTCCGTGCCAAGGAATCGCAAATAGTACCCTGCCATCATCTGTTTTTGGAATCATCAAGCCAGTGCTGCCCTCAAAGAATTTATTATCAATTACGATATGCACACCTTGCGATGGAGCAATTGTTTTTTCTTGAGTTCCTTCTGCTAGTGATAATATTTCATCTGCAAAAACTCCAGTTGCATTTATAATAATTTTTGCTGAGGCTTTTAATGTTTCTCCATTTAACTCATCTTTTAGCAGAACAGAATGTACTTTATTTCCTAATTTTTCAAAGCCTGTTACAGCAAGATAATTGACGATTGTAGCACCTTGTTCTTCTGCTGTTTTTGCAAGGTTGATGGCTAGTCGGCTATCATCAAACTGTCCATCATAATATAGTATGCCTCCTTTTAAATCCTTAGAAGAAATGCTAGGGAGTAATTTTAAAACTGAAGACTTCGATAACAATTTAGTTTTTCCAAGACTTAGTTTACCTGAAAGAAATTCATAAATCCACAAGCCCATTCCGTAATAATATTTACCAAATGTACTGTAGCTAGGCACTACGAAAGGTAGTGTATGGCAAACGTGGGCGGCGTTTTTTAATAAACGGCCCCGCTCTAAAAGTGCCTCTCGTACCAGTCTTATATTGCCTTGCTCTAAATATCTCACACCGCCGTGCACCAATTTTGTAGCTCTGCTAGATGTGCCTTTGGCGAAATCATATTTTTCTACGAGTAGGGTAGAGAGTCCTCTGGAAGCTGCATCTACAGCACATCCTAAACCAGTGGCTCCTCCGCCAATAATGATAATGTCAAATTCAGCTACCGATTTTAATTTCTCTATTTGTTCTGCTCTATTCATTATGCTATAGCTAGTGACGCTCTTACGGCATCATCCCATCCTTTTTTTAGTTTATCTGTAGTCTCAGTTGCTTGCGTTGCGGTAAATTCTTTTTCTATTTGCCATTGCTTTTGAAGCTCCTCTGTGTTTTTCCAGAATCCTATCGCAAGGCCTGCAAGGTAGGCTGCACCTAAAGCGGTTGTTTCTGTAACCGTAGGCCGTATAACTTTTGTATGTAGCATATCGCTTTGAAATTGCATCAATAAATTATTCTTTGTAGCGCCACCATCTACTCTTAATTCTTTAATACTAATGCCACTATCTGCCTCCATTGCTTTGAGCACATCCATCGTTTGGTAAGCAATACTTTCTACAGCAGCTCTAGCAATGTGACTAGTATTTGTTCCTCTTGTAAGTCCTGTAATCACACCTCTTGCGTGTGGGTTCCAATAGGGCGCACCTAAGCCAGCAAATGCCGGTACCACATACACACCATCTGTAGTTTCTACCTTCATTGCTAGTTCTTCTACATCCGCTGCAGTTTTTATTATACCTAGTCCATCTCTCAACCATTGCACCACAGCGCCTCCTATAAATACACTTCCTTCAAGGGCATAGTGTATTTCTCCATTTACCTTCCAAGCCACTGTGGTCAATAAATTATTTTTAGAAGGGATTCTTTGTGTGCCGGTATTCATCAACATAAAGCAGCCAGTACCGTAAGTATTTTTTACCATTCCTGGTTGTAAACATAATTGACCAAATAGGGCTGATTGTTGATCGCCTGCGATTCCAGCAATGGCAATTTCATAGTTTGCATCTAAGGCACTAGTATGCCCATACACTTCGCTACTACTTCTAATTTGTGGAAGGATATTTCCTGGAACGTTAAGTATTTTTTCAAGTTCCCCATCCCACTGGCAAGTTTCAATATTGCATAGCATCGTGCGGCTTGCATTGCTTACATCGGTGGCGTGTACCTTGCCAGCAGTAAGTTTCCAGAGGAGCCAAGTATCTATTGTGCCGAAGCAGAGTTCTCCATTTGTAGCTTTTTCTCTTGCACCCTGGACATTGTCTAATATCCATTGAATTTTTGTACCACTAAAATAGGAATCTACTACAAGCCCAGTCTTATCTTGTATCAATTGCTCGTGACCATCAGCTTTTATTTTTTCGCAAATGTTAGCTGTTCTTCGATCTTGCCATACGATAGCATTGTAAATAGGCTCGCCTGTGTTTCTATCCCACACCACAGTAGTTTCTCTTTGATTGGTAATGCCTATCGCAGCTACATCACTCACTTTTATATTGGCTTTTTTTATTACATCTTTGGCAGTTTGTAATTGCGATTCCCATATCTCATTAGCATCGTGTTCTACCCAGCCCGGCTGCGGAAAATGTTGAGTAAATTCTTGCTGCGCAATGGCAACAATGTTTCCACTTTTATCAATCAATAAAGATCTGCTGCTTGTAGTGCCTTGGTCTAAGGCGAGGATATAAAGAGACATTTGCTAATTTTAAGTTATATGGTAAACATAAATAAAATAAATGCAACTACCTTCTTGTAGTTGGCAGGATAATCGTCTTTCAATGAATCAAATAATTTATCAAAAGATAGAATAATTAGTGAAAATATAGCGGATGTTTAAATCCTTAGTATAGACAAAAGTGAAAATCGAAAAGGAAAAGATTGCGATTCTTAACTTGTAAGAAACAAAAAATGTCACCTCAAAATGTTGATGATGACTTTTTTGCGGACCGGCTTAGAAACCCGTCCCCATAACTGTTTGGGGATAAAATGGCATCCTAGTATATTGAGTAAATTATATTTTTTTAGCCATGCGATGAGCATTCTATCCCGTGTAAGTTTTTTAGGTATTTTCCCCGAATGAGCGCCTCTTTTTTGTTTCAAGTATTTCAATGTACACCAGTTTCCAAGGGATCTTATAGGAGGTGTATGTGCTTTCAGCATTATTATGTTGGATAAGTCTCTGCAAAGGGTTTAAAGAAAAACCTTTGTAATAACTGTTATCCAATTCGCTTTGAATAATATAAACGTAGTATGCCATAAATGCAAAACGCCCAGCTTGTATACTGAGTCCCCACAATCCTGTGGGGACGGACCGGACGGGACTCGAAACCGTCCCCACAATACTGTGGGGATGAAAGGGCTTCCTATTATATTGAGTGAATTATATTCTTTGGCGATGCAATTAGCATAGTGATTCTATCTCGTGTAAGTTTTTTAAGATATTTTTCTCTAATTAATGCGTTTTTTTTTGTTTCAAGTATCTCGATATACAGCAGCTTCCAAGGGATTTTATGGGAAGTGTAGTTGCTTTCAGCATTATTATGTTGGATAAGTCTCTGCAAAGGGTTTAAAGAAAAACCTTTGTAATAACTGTTATCCAATTCGCTTTGAATAATATAAACGTAGTATGCCATAAATGCAAAACGCCCAGCTTGTATACTGAGCGTTTTTGCGGACCGGACGGGACTCGAACCCGCGACCTCCGCCGTGACAGGGCGGCATTCTAACCAACTGAACTACCGATCCAACTTTTGTTATTGTTGACCCCAAACTTATTGTAAAGCTTGAAAACCATCTGCCCAAGAAAAAGAATTTTTTTTTAGGAGTGCAAATATATAGCTATTGAATTGGTTTCTCCAAAAAAAACTGAATTTTCTTATACTTATTTTATCGAACTAACTTCAAAAATGAAGATTATAATTTTCTCTATTTTAATTTAACCTCCATATTATTTAATTAGAGTAAGGATTGTTCACTCTCAAAATGCTAAAATTTGTTTTTCGTTGATTTGGATATTAAAAAGTTAATGTTGTGCCCCTTATGGCGTTTAAATATTCTACATTTTTTGTAGTATGTAGGGTTGCTAATATATTTTTATTAATTATATTATATTGATAATCATTTAGTTATATGTTTCATTAGGAAATTCGTTAATTTTTTTTGTTAAAATGAAACTTTTATTATTATTTTCGTCCTGTAGAGTAAAAACTACAAATGCGTCCATCCTCCTTAGAATATCCGATTTCAAAGTAATAGTACTTCGAATTGTCAAAATTTGTAACGTTATCAGAAACGTTTTTTTGATTGTACTAAAAAGATGGAACTGCGGTAGTTTTTGAAACTTAACAAATCGCTGGCAACGCTAGCAAACTTCCCAGACCAAAAAACAGAATTCAGCCTACACATCTATGTGTTGCTGTGCGGTTATTTAAAATTTAAACGGTTAAAATGAAAAAATTTATTACCCAATTCAAAGTTTCGACTTTGACAGTCATTGCTCTCCTTTTCAGCTTTGTTAGCTCAGCCCATCAGGTTAATGCTTACTCTGCAACTTGTAATGGAAGCTCGCAGTATGCAGTTACTGCAACAATGTCAAGCAATAACAGTAGTTCAAATTATCGCTGGCAGTGGAAGAATCCTTCGGGATCATGGATGTGCTTTGTAAATGGGACCAACAATATTAACGGCACCAATTACAATGTTATTAATGCGGTAGTTAATCTTACAAATTTGACTACTCAAACTATGACATTTACTAATCCGGGTTCTGGTCTTCAGAATCTAGAGATGAGAATGGTCATTTCTGATGGTGCCGGTGTAAATCCTTGTACAACTCCATCTGGAAATACATGGACAAATGCATCAGGCGTTTCAAATCACTTTATTAATATCACATCTACTAACTGTGCGACTTGTACTGGTGCAGTTAACAGCCTTTATTTTAATGAACTTTCTGGTGGAACCGATATTGCAATAACAAATGGAGGAACATATACTATTGCTCAGCTCGGTTCCCTATATAATCTTGAAGCTGGTTTCACAGGAACAGTTGGTAGTATGGTATTTACGGTAACGGGGCCAACATCTGGGACTAATACTGAAAATACAGCACCATATAATTATCCTGGTACTGGTTCTGGAGCGTTTGTGGCTTCTATAGGTACCTACACGGTAAATGTAAAATCTTATAACGGCAGCAGTGCATCTGGTAGACTTTGTGGAGAGATAAATATCACGTTTAATATTATAAGTAGCGATTGTAATTGTACAGGAACTAACTTAGTATTAAATCCAGGTTTTGAGAATGGTACTACTAGCTGGACAACGGCGGGAGGAACACTTACTGCTGGTACTGGTGCCGTAGTTTGTGAAACTAAGTCTGGTGATTTACAAAATACTTCAACCACGAGCAAATCTTGGCAGGTAATAGGTACTGACCTTGCTGTCGGTACTGTAATAAATGCATCAGTTTATGCGGGTACCCACGATGCCTCTTTTGATAATTACGTAGCAATTGAATTTTTAAATGCTTCAAATGTTATTTTAGGAACTTCTGTATACACTCAGGTAGATAAAATTTTAGCTAACGCTCCAGCTGGTCCTCAACTTTATACTTTCTCAGGAACAGTTCCTACGGGTACTAAATTGACGAGAGTGGCTTTCGGTGGTAATGGTTCTTGGACTAAAACAGACAGATGGTGTGTAACAAAGACTGACCCGCCCCCAACTGGTTCTATCGGTGATAGAGTGTGGTTCGATGCAAACGGAAACGGTATACAAGACGCATCTGAGACTACAGGTATTGCTGGTGTTACTGTACAGCTACTAAATACAAGTAATGCTGTACTTGCTACAACAACTACAAATGCAAGTGGCAATTATTTGTTTAGTAACCTTGCAGCAGGTACTTATAGAGTTAAGTTCCCAACTGCAATCAACGGTTCTGTAGTAACGGGGCAAAATCAGGGGACGAACGTAGCTGTGGATAGTGACCCAAGTCAATCGACTGGTATCACTGCTAATATAGTATTGGCATCTGGCGCTAATAATCTTACTATTGATGCAGGTTATTGCCCAACTTTCTTAGTAATAGGAGATTTTGTTTGGAATGATCTTAATAACAATGGTGTTCAAAATGCTGGTGAGCCTGGTATTGCAGGAGCAACAGTTAAATTGTACGCTGATGCAAATGGCGATAATGTACCGGACGGTGCTGCTATTGCAACAGCTATTACCGACGCAAATGGAAAATATTCCTTTGCAAACCTTGCCCCTGGAAACTTCATAGTAGGAGTTACAATCCCTTCTGGCTTTGTAGTAGGAGCTACTACTGCAAATAGTGCGAATCCTAATAATGATAATTTAACTGATAATAATGGAGTAAATACAGTGGGGGCTGAAGTTAGAAGTAACTTTATAACTATCACAGGCGGCGGAGAGCCAACTAACGATGGAGATAATTCTGATGGTAATTTAACCCTAGACTTTGGTTTTACAGCTTCTGGTTCAATAGGTGATTTCGTATGGAATGACCTAAACGGTAATGGTATCCAAGATGCTGGTGAGCCAGGACTTGCGGGTGTAACTGTAACATTGACTCTACCTGGTGGTGGAACAGCGACCACAACTACGGGTGCAAATGGACAATATCTATTCAGCAATTTAGCTCTTGGTAGTTATAGTGTAGCTTTTGCAACTCCCGCAGGTCTCGTTGCTTCTCCTGCTACACAGGGTGGTAATACTGCTCTAGATAGTGATCCAGTGAATGGAGTTGCAAGTGTAACACTTACAACTGCCAACAGAAATAACCTAACAATTGATGCTGGTTTCTATAGTAACTTGATGGCATTGGGTGATAGAGTTTATTACGATTTAAATAATAATGGTGTGCGTGAGGCTGCAACGGAAGCTGGTATTCCTAATCTTACTGTGAAATTGTATTTGGATGCAAATAACGACAATGTAGCAGATGGTGCTGCAATTGCAACCACTACTACAGATGTTGATGGTGGTTATCTTTTCACTGGGTTAGCTCCCAATAATTATATAGTTGGAGTTACCCCTCCGGCGGGATATATCAGTAGTATTAATCCAGCAATTGATCCTGACAATGATGTTGATTTAGATGATAATGGAACAAACTTAGTTGGAGCAGAATGGCGTGGTTTAGCTATAACATTAGCTCCAGGTACTGAGCCTAATGGAGTAATTACTAATTCTAATACGAACATTACCTATGATTTCGGATTTTTCCAACCAGCTAGTCTAGGTGACTTTGTATGGAATGACCAAAATGGTAATGGTATCCAAGATGCTGGTGAACCAGGACTTGCGGGTGTAGTTGTAACATTGAAAGATGTAGCAGGCAACACAGTAGGAACTACAACAACTACGGCAACTGGAGCGTATAGCTTTACGAATTTAGGAGCTGGGACCTATACAGTTACTTTCACAACACCTGCTAACTTCCAGGCTAGTCCTGCAACACA